>CAIZLI010000175.1 GCA_903933765.1 uncultured Bacteroidota bacterium | reverse complement strand
GGGTGTCAGGTTAGTGACGCTATTTTTATATTGATGTAAACTATTGCTGCTGATCCCTCTTCCTTTGATGGCAAATTGCTCAAATTCTTTTCCTAAATTCATATTGTCTGTTTTCAGTGTTTAAAGGTAAAACCTTGTATTCAAAGGAACTACAAAAAGAATGCCAAAGTTTCAGAATATGACACAAAAAAGGCCTTCTATTTAAAATAGAAGGCCTTGGCTTTCAATGATTTATTTGTTACTACACCATTTTTAGTTGGCTACAAGCCATTTGCCTAGTGGTGGTGATGTTTTAACATGTCTGCAAATTTTTCTGCATCAATTGGCTCATCTTTTGATTGCACCTCAGTTTCGATGGCTTTGAATAATTTGTCAGTACTAATTCTATGGTAGCTATCTTCTACGAATTTCTTGTCTTGCATCATTCTAACCGCATAGTCTTCTAACCATTTGTCATTATCACCCATGGCGCCCATTTGGTTACCCATATAACTCATCAATTGTTGCTTTGCAAAATTCTTTAAATCTTCTGCAACTACTTCTACTTTATGATCCGTGATCAATTGTGTACTAATCACAGTCCACTTTAATTGATCTTGGAAAACTGGGTATTCTTTTTCTGCTTCTTCTTCTGTTCTTTGTTTGTCTCCGCCTTTTTGCAACCAACGCTTTAAAAATGCAACAGGGAAGTCCATTTTAGTTTGTTCAATTAAGCCATGATAAATTTGATCATGTACTTGATTTTTTGCTTGTTGCGCATAGTACCCTTCGATATCTTGTTGCACTGCAGCTTTAAATTCAGCTTCGTTGGTGATAGCTTGATTTGGGTAGGTTACCGTAAATAAAGTTTCATCTAAAGGTGCTTTTTCTACTAGCCCAACTTTAGTGATCAATAGTTTAAAATATTTCTCAGCATCGGCCTTTGTTAATGCTAAATCATTTAAAATGATATCTAATTCTTTATCGTCAAAAGCCCTCTTTAATTGAATTACAACGGTATCGTCGTTCTTTAAACCTATGAATTGCTTTCTTTGCTTTTCACTAAAATATTTAATCAATAAGGAATTGTCTTTTTTAATACCCCCTTCAATTTCATTGCCGTCTTTATCTGATTCAATAAAAGTGACGTTCAATACATTGTCTTCACTTGTTGAAGTTTCTGGTTCAGTCATGTTGCCATTTCTGATTTGTAGACGCTCCACTTCGCTTTGAATCATCTCGTCCGTTACTTGAATTTTATAGCGCTTTACTTTAATGTCTTTTGCTTTAATTTCAAACTTTGGCTTTAATCCAATTTCAAAAGAGAAATCATAATCGGTTGGATTGTTGTGATCCATATTGGCAAATGCAGTCGCCAAAGGAAGTGGCTGCGCGAAAATGTCAATCTGCTCTTTAGAAATGTATTGATTCATCTCTTGTTCAACCGATTTTAAAATCACATCGGTGAAAACTGCTTGACCATACATTTTTTTAATCATACCAGCAGGCACCATGCCTTTTCTGAATCCTGGAATATTGGCTGTTTTGGCTTGCTTCTTTAGGGTTGTCTCGTAAGTCGATAAATAATCTTCTTTTGAAATTGTCACCGTTAATTGATCGTTTAAAGGCGCAATGTTGGTTCTTTTTATGGTTGCCATAGGTCTTGCTTTTACTACTTAATTGAAATGTTTAAGGGGGGCGAAGGTACAATTTTTGACTTTAAATAAGGCATTATGACAAGAAAAAGGCCCCAATTTGGGGCCTTTTTCTGTGCGGATGGAGGGGGTCGAACCCACACGCCTCGCGGCGCTAGATCCTAAGTCTAGTGCGTCTGCCAATTTCGCCACATCCGCTTAGGGGTTGCAAACTTAATTGATATTTTTTAAAGTTGGTCTAAGAACCCGACAATTTCCTCTAAATACGTTTGATCAATTGCATCAAAATGCGCTAATTCGGTACTGTCCACATCTAAAACGCCCACTATTTGACCATTTTGAAAAACAGGTACAACGATTTCAGATTTGGATGCGCTACTACATGCAATATGTCCAGGAAATTTTTCAACATCCTCGACAATTAAAGTGATGCCTTTTTCCCAAGAAGTTCCGCAAACACCGCGTCCTTTTTTAATTCTTGTACAAGCTACAGGGCCTTGAAAAGGAGCTAGTACCAATTCGTCCTCAATCACCCAATAAAAGCCCACCCATAACCAATTGAACTGCTCTTTTAGTGCGGCTGTAATATTGCCTAGGTTGGCCACCAAATTAGCCTCACCAGTGATTAGTCCTTTGATTTGAGGAATCAATGATTCGTACTGTGTTTTTTTATCTCCAACTTGGATGATTAAATCTTCTGCCATTAGTTTGATTTTCTAAAGATGGATTGCAAATCTTTTTTCTCTATTCGAACAACAAATACAATAAATGCGAAAAGTAAGATGGATGCAAATAAATAATTGAAAGGTTGATTGGTTGAAACAAGATGCAATAAAAGGTTGATGCCATAGACCAATAAAGCAATGATAAAATAGGCAATCAATTTTTTTGTAGCGTAAGGAACAGGATAAACTTGTTGTCCCCAAAAATAACTTACCACCATCATGGAGCCATAACAAAAGAAGGTCGCCCAAGCACTTGCCATATAACCAAAATGAGGAATCGCTAAATAATTGATGAGGATGGTGATTAGCGCACCAAATAAGGTAATCCAGGCACCTGCCATGGTTTTGTTACTTAGTTTATACCAGATACTTAAATTATAATAGACCCCTAAAAACATATTTGCGATCAATAAAATTGGTACCACTTTAAGGCCCACATACATCGCTGGATTTTGAATAAACAATTTCCAAATATCAATGTATAACATCACAAATAAAAACATCACACATAAACTAATCACAAAAAACTTCATCACTTTGGCATATGTTTTTTGTGCTTGATCGGTCTCGGCTTGTTTAAAGAAAAATGGCTCGGCGCCCATGCGGAATGCCTGAATAGAAATAGTAATTAATATGGCTAATTTATAACAAGCACTATACACGCCCACCATGGCTTTATTGGCATCTACCGTCTCGCCTGGTCCCCACCATCCCAACATAATACGATCCAATGTTTCGTTGATCATTCCTCCAAATCCGACCAAAACAAGAGGAAGTGCATATACCATCATGCTCCTCCATAATTTAAAATTGAATTTAAATCGGATGGATCTAATTTCTTTTTGCAATAAGAGCAATACAAAAACATTCTGCACAATACCTGCAATTAAAATATAACCAACTTCCCAATTTGGCTGATAGAACTTTTGTAAAAAACTATCTGGATGGGCTTGTGCATAATTTGGTAAAAGACTGATTAAGCTATAGGTAGCAAGTATATTGATTAAGATGCCACCAACTTTGATAAATGCAAATTTTTTGGGACGCTCTTGCATTCTTAATCTCGAAAAAGGAATCGTAGTCAAAGCGTCTAAAGCGACAATCCAAGCAAGTAAACTAATGTATTCTGGGTGGAGTGTAATTTGAAGTAGTTCAGCCAATGGAATTTGCCAAGTAAACAAACCTATCATCACTAGCAGGGTCACAAATAGCATCGAAAAGCTACTCGTGTTATAAATCTCGGCTTCATTTTCTTTGGTTCCAAACTTAAAATATGCCGTCTCCATGCCATGGGCTACAATGACATTTAAAAAGGGAATAAATGCATAGACAATCGAATTCTCCCCATAAGCAATATCAGAAAGCTTATAGGTTAAATAAGGGGTAAGCAAATAGCTAATAAACCTAGCGGCTATTGAACTAAGTCCGTACCATGCGGTTTGTCCGACTAATTTTTTTATACTACTCAAGGTGTTGAAATTACAGCTAAATTAGTGAAAATAGTTTTGTTTATCTTCACGCAGTAAAGCGCATTCATATGAAAGTCGTAATTCAAAGAGTATCAGAGGCCAGTGTCAAAGTAGATGGTGCAATTGTAGGGGCCATTCAGGCTGGCTTATTGGTCTTATTGGGCATTCACAATGAGGATACATTAGAAGATATTCAATGGATTTCCAATAAGCTGGTGCAGTTACGTATTTTTGAAGATGCAGATGGGGTCATGAACCAAAGTGTACAAGAAATAGGTGGATCTATCTTGCTTATAAGTCAATTCACCCTGTACGCCGCTACCAAAAAGGGCAATCGACCTTCTTATATTGCCGCTGCAAAACCTGAGATAGCCATTCCAATTTATGAACAAATGATTGTTCAACTGACCAAGGATCTAGGTAAGCCAATCGCCACTGGGCAATTTGGCGCGGACATGAAAGTAGCACTCTTAAACGATGGTCCGGTGACCATTATCATTGATTCAAAAAACAAGGAATAATATGTCTAATCAAATCACAATTCAAGCAGCACAAGACCAAGTGGATCATTGGATCAAGACCATCGGGGTAAACTATTTTAGTGAGTTAACCAATTTAGGTGTCTTGATGGAAGAAGTGGGTGAACTCTCAAGATTGATGGTGCGCAAATACGGGGATCAATCCTTTAAAAACAAAGAAGCTAGTGCAGACCTGGGGGATGAGATGGCGGATGTGCTTTTTGTACTGCTTTGCTTAGCCAATCAAACGGGGGTTAATTTGACTGCAGCATTGGAGAAAAATATCCAAAAGAAAACCATTCGAGATAAAGAAAGGCACCAAAACAATGAAAAATTACAACCATAATCTTTTCTCGACCTATATTTGCAATCTATGAGTAAGACAGTTACAGACAATACATTACAAGCGATCATTTCGCATGCCAAAGAATACGGATTTGTTTTTCCTAGTAGTGAAATCTATGATGGATTAAGTGCAGTTTATGATTACGGTCCATATGGTGCGCAATTAAAAAAGAATATTCGCGACTACTGGTGGAAGAGCATGACGCAGATGAACGATCATATTGTGGGTATTGATGCTGCCATTTTCATGCATCCAACTACTTGGAAAGCGAGTGGACACGTGGATAGTTTTAGCGATCCATTGATTGACAATAAAGACAGTAAAAAAAGATACCGTGTAGACCATTTAATTGAAGCACATGCCGATAAGTTAAATGAAGAAGCAGCTAAAGCAGCCGATGGTGGTGCTGCATTGCGTGATCGTGCAACACAATTATTAGCGGATATGGATACCTTACTTGCAAATGATGATTTTGCTGGTTTAGGTGCATTGATTCAAGACAACAAAATTCAATGTAGTGTAAGTGGCACAAGCAATTGGACAGAGATTCGTCAGTTTAATTTAATGTTCTCTACAGAATTAGGTTCAGTGGCAGAAGATGCCAATACCATTTATTTAAGACCAGAGACTGCACAAGGTATTTTTGTGAATTTTTTGAACGTGCAAAAAACAGCAAGGATGAAAATTCCTTTTGGTATTGCGCAAACAGGTAAGGCCTTTAGAAATGAGATAGTGGCGCGTCAATTTATATTTAGAATGCGTGAGTTCGAGCAAATGGAAATGCAATTTTTTGTAAAACCAGGTACGCAAAAAGAATGGTATGAGCATTGGAAAAATGAGCGCATGAATTGGCATCTAAGTCTGGGTATTGCAGCGGATAAATACCGTTTTCATGACCACGTTAAATTAGCCCATTACGCTGATGCAGCTTTAGACATTGAATATGAATTCCCATTTGGATTTAAAGAAGTGGAAGGAATACATTCTAGAACTGATTATGACTTAACCCGCCACCAAGAATTCAGTAAAAAGAAATTACAATATTTTGATACAGAAATCAATCAGCATTATGTGCCTTATGTGATTGAAACTTCGATTGGCTTAGATAGAATGTTCTTATTGATTTTGTCTAATGCTTATGAGGAAGAAACAATTCAAAAAGAAGATGGCACAACTGATTCAAGAGTTGTATTGCATTTACCAGCAAAATTGGCACCTATCAAATTAGCAGTATTGCCATTGACAAAAAAAGATGGATTACCAGAATTGGCTAAAGCTTTAATGGATGCATGCAAGCCTTCCTTCCATTGCTTTTTTGAAGAAAAAGATGCGATTGGAAAACGTTACAGAAGACAGGATGCAATTGGTACACCATTCTGCGTAACAATTGACCATCAAACGAAGGAAGACAATACGGTCACTGTTCGTTTTAGAGATAGCATGCAACAAGAAAGAATTCCAATGAGTGAAGTCAAAGCTTTAGTCTTAAAGCATATTGCTTAAATCATTTAACTTATAAAAAAGCGCCCAGTTGAATTCAACTTGGGCGCTTTTTTTATCCGTATAATTCAAAATGAATCTGCGTTTTTGGGATGCCTAATTCGGTTAAGGTAGCTCTTGCTTCGTCTACCATATTTTTCCAGCCACAGATATAAAAATGGGCATCTTTACTTGCACCTGATGCCAATAATTTTTTATAAGTAGCATGCACATAACCTAGGTTTGCACCTTCACGTATTTCAGATTCTCTTGAAAAACTTGGGTGGTAAAAAAAGTTTTGTTCAACTGCTTCTAAAGCTTTGAGTTCTTGCCCGTATAAACAATCTGTGTATTGTCTGCATCCAAATAATAAATGCATTTGCTGATGCGGTATCTTTTTTTGATGGATGTCCAATAGCATGGATCTAAATGGTGCAACACCTGTTCCAGTGCAGATGAAATAGAGGTCGGTTGTTATTGATTTTGGTAATACAAAAACACCCTGAGGTCCCCTCATTATAAGGGTAGTGCCAACAGCCACTTCGTTGAATAAATAAGTGGTACCTAATCCACCTTCTAAAAGCACAATCACTAATTCAAATTCATTGTTATTGCTTGGCGCAGATGCAATGGAATAACTTCTCCATCGCTTATTTTTTTGCTCATGGATTGGTAAATCAAATGTAACAAACTGGCCTGGTATAAAGTCAAAAACATGGCCACTTGTCAAGGCAAAAAAGAAACGTTTTGTGGTGGGCGTTTCTTGAACAATCTTTGTGACTATTGCATCCTGCCATGGTTGTAACATAATGAATTAATTATTAGTGACGAATACGCTTTGAACGTACACTTTATTATTTGCAAAAACTTTTACATAATAAATACCAGTTGACAATGTTGGCACTTGCACAGGTTGCGCTGTATTCTGGTTATTTAATTTGTCTTTTTGGAAAACTATTTGACCACTGCTATTTAAAATGTTTAATCCAATGGCGTTGGTTTTAACATTGTTAAATTGAATATAGAATTGATTGCCTTTAATGATATTTTCTACATAATCTGTTGAAACAATTTTTAATCCAATCTCTTTAGTTGGCGCTTGGGGGATATCAGTGATGAGAACTAATTTATTATCTGAATAATTGGTACAAGTTCCAGTAGTGGCGCTCACTTTGTACATGGCATTTTTAGTCACTTTTATGCCACTTTTTGTTGCGCCTGCAATGGATTCATCATTCATAAACCATTGATAACTATCGGCAGCAGTGGTATACAAACTATCATTTCCAATTTGTGAAATGATTGGTTTAGCAGTGAGTATGACAGGAATTTTACTCAATGCTTTTTCATATTGCGGCGTACTAATTTGCATATTGTAGAAGAAATAATAAAATTTCTCAAAATTAGCACCTGCCCAGTTGCCAGTAATAGAAGCGAGAACGGTTGGACCAAATGGATGATTAGTGGTGGTGATAAGATTGTTTCTAAAAATAGTGGCACTGTCTAAACATCGGGCAATTAAAATATAGTTACCCGCTTGCGTTAAGTTCATATTGATTGCATAAATTCTTCCAGAATCTCCTTCTACAAAAGGTGTTGGAGTGCCTGAACCAGTAGAACCTGTTGCTGGTGTTGGATTTGGACTACTTGCACCAACATGTAAAATTGCTTTTTGAGTTTGGGATGGAAAATAGGAATAAGTGGAATCTGTGAAAGTACTAAGTGCTCTTAATTCAAGTTCAATTTTACCAGCATATCCTGTATAAATTTTTGTTGTTTCTAACTGGATTGGTCCTGTGGTATTGAAACGAAGGAATTCGCCATAACTACTACCCCAATTATTATAACCTCCAGAGCTACTTAAAGTAGTTTTGTCTTTAGGTCCAATGAATCCTGTCCATCCTCTTCCAACATAAAGATTTGTTGCAGAGGTTGAGGTCCTAATCACAGTACCATTTGCAATAGGTTTACTCAAGTCAGTATTCTGATTATACCACAGGTATTGATCATTGCTAATTGGATTGTTGACAAGCAATTGAACATTTTCATTACAACCTGTAGCAGAACCAGTAATGGCTGGGCTTGGATTTGCACTGATGATGGTTGCGATCATCGTATTGTTTGCTGGTTGTTGGTCATTGGCAAGACTTGCAGAAGCTGTGATCGTATAATTTTGACTTAATTCAATTGCAATAGGTGTTTGGAAGGTGTAGGTCATGATTTCTGATCCATATAATCTGCCAGTAAATGTTTCTTTGATATTTAAAATTGTGGTATTGCCTTTTTTAACTTCTAAACTAAGTGGAAGATTAGTCAATTTACTTGCACCATTATTTGCTACTTTGATTGTTACATATTGCACTTCTTTTTCAGAAACACCACCACTTGGATTGGTGATTGCAAGCAATTGCACATCGTTAGATGGGTTCACTACTCTTAAGGTATAGTCTTGGGTTTCTCCTATTGTATAAGTACCACATGCAGTGACATTGGTTACCGCTGTTGTTTCGGCTACAACTACACGTAGTTTCGTGAATTGGTTGACGATTAAATTACTGATTAAATCAAAATTGGCGCTATAGTCTCCATTGGTGATTGCCGCACTGGTATGCACAAGTTCATTGGTGTCAAATACCCCATTGTTATTGTAGTCAATAAAAACTTTTACAAAACGATTATTATTGGTTGCATCGGCACTGCTTAATTTCATAAATAAGGATACTGTCCCATTGGATTCACCATTGACAAATAGTGCAGTGTTGTCCACGTAATTGTCTGCCGTTGTTTTTGAAAATTTAATATTGTTCAATTGAATGCTATCAATTTTTGTTCCAGCAGCACTTGTTGCTGCTGAACTACAATAGGCTGTACCTCCTGCGCCACTTATTATTAAAGAATAATTTTGTTGTCCTCTTTCGAGTGTGCCTTTGTGTTTTACAGTGATGGTATAATTGGTTCCAACCAAACTGGTATCTACTTCTACTTTTTCAACATTGTCAACACTATTGATCCCCTTGAATGCTTGATTGTCTGGACTACTAGGTGTTAAATTCCAAGTATGATGTGTTCTATTCCCTTGTGTAATCAATAAGTCCAAGTCATTGACCAATTCTGGATTGGCATCATTCAAAACTTCACTAGAACTGCCTTTGATGTCTGTCCATACAATAGTCGCTTTTACAGGACGTGTTCCAGAAGCAATGATTGTATAGGTCTTGCTTTCACCGTTCAGTAAAGTATTTTCATAAACAAAATGAGGACTAGTTGCACTATTGTTATTGGTGAATGCCGTATTCAAAACTTGAGCAGCTTCAGCTACATTTAACAAACCCCATCCAAACTTATAATCTGGTCCCGGGTACAATCCTGCTTCGTTCGCAGTGTGAATTGCGAGTCCTTTAAGCGTAGCAGATTTTAAAACTCTTGGTGCGCCATTCAATGTAAATCGATGACCTAATTCTTGTAATAATAATAAACTACCTGCAGCGCTAGGGGCAGCCATTGAAGTTCCGCTTAAGTACCCATAACTAGAATCGTTGGAGGCGATAGGCGCATACACCGATACCCCTTGAGCTACAATGTCAGGTTTAATTCTGCCATCATCTGTTGGCCCCCATGAACTAAAATTACTTATGACAACATCTTCTTTTTTATTGTATTCCGAGGGGATGCCATACACGGCTCCAACAGTGAGTACATTTTTTGCATTTTTATCTGTTACGATACTTCCATAAGAATCGTTACTACTAATGTCAGCAGGTCTAGCACCTGAATTAACCATTCTGCCTGCTTCGTTTCTTCTCCAATAAGTTTCACCAACTGCAGGGCCAACACTAGTTCTATTATTGCCTGCAGCTGCAATAATTAAATAGTTAGGGGCATTGTAAGCAATAGAGTCTTGAATTTGTGCGTCAAAATCATACAGTCCAAAACGATAATCTTCTTTTTCGTTGACTCTGCCATTGAATTCCCATCTATTTGCTGAGTCACTATTTCTATTCCATCCTGCAACTGTTCCGTAAGAATGATTGGAAATTAATAAACCATTTGCAGCAGCAGCAGACATTTCAGATAGGTCACTGTTCCAATCGTAATCTAGTATCCCTTTTACATCATAAGACATGCCCTTTGATAATGGGTTCAGTCCCTTACTCATTATAATACCAGCTACATGCGTGCTATGAGTCACCACTTCTTTAGCGTTGTCCTTTTGTGTGATTCTTCCAGTAAATTCCTTATGCGTTAACAAGGGACTTCCTTCGTCCCATACACCTAATTTATTGGTCATGATATCATCCGATCCACTTAATTTTAAATTGGAAGCAGCGCCAGGCCAAAGTTTATTTGCGCCAATAGTGATAGATGCAACTGGATCTGCAAATCCAATATAATATTTAGGCCATCCTTTATCATCTACCCCAATTAATTTTGCATTGGCTTGATTTTGCGAAACATATTGAATAGGCCAACCTTTTTCCTTAGCTGCTAGTACCGCCTTTGAAAATTTATTGCGTGCATCCAATGCAAGTGCTTTGGATGTTTGGATTAACAGTTCTTTTTTTGTGGCATCCTGTGCTTGTAAAATGCTTGCAGTGCATACAAAAATAAGGGGGATAAAAAGACGTATTTTCATAAATCTAAATTTAAATCAATTCTTTGAATTTCAATCAACTTGAAGCTTAAAAATGTAACTTTAGACAAACAGCAATTATGCACAAGATGGCCATTCGGTTTATTTTCATAGTTTGTTTAGTCCCAATGCTAATGGGCTTTTGTATCCTTCCACAGGGCATACAAGGACATGTATTGTTGGAAAAAAATGCAATAATGCCATTAAAGGGTATAGCCATGCAGAAAGGCCTTCCAATTTCGACAATGGTCTATGTTTATGAAGCGTCCAATGTCGATCAATTGATTGCACAAGAAGGCCATTACGCAAAAGGTATACAAGCCAAAATGATCAAGCAAGTTCGTTCAGATAAAGCAGGCAAATTCAAATTTAGATTAGCTCCTGGAAAGTACACCATTGTATTGGGCTATCAGGATGGAATCTATATTCCATTTTTTTCTGGCAATACTGGGGTGGCATTTACGGAAGTATCCAAGCATCAATTCCAAGAAATTGATTTAAGGATCATCGCTTCGTCAACAGATTGATTGTATCTTTGCGGACTGAACTATGAATGAGCAATCTTTGTTTGATCGGTACGATGTATCCCCCCTACTAAAAAAAATAGTAGATGGGATTGCTATGTCTAGTGCTGCAAATGCACCTTTTCAAGTACACTTACAAAATCTAAACGGCTCTTCACCCGTATTTGTTTTACAGCACATTTTTACGCATCCTCAAACAGCTACCTACAATCATGTGATTGTATTAAATGATGCCGAAGAAGCAGCTTATTTCTATAATTCTATCGAGAGTATCACTGGTGCGATGGATTTGTTTTATTTTCCTTCTTCATTTAAAACCAGTCAAAATTTTAACCTGCTTAATCCTTCCCATGTGATGTTGAGAACGGAGGCTTTGACGAAATTATCGATGGGTGGAAATAAGAAAATTGTGGTGACTTATCCGGAGGCATTTTTTGAGAAAGTGATCATGCCTAAAACCTTGCAAGAAAACATCATTCAAATCAAAACCAATGATACATTTGGCTTAGACGATTTAATGGAGCGACTTATTCAGTATGGCTTTGAGCGAACTGATTTTGTGTATGAGCCTGGTCAATTTGCATTAAGAGGAGGGATTTTTGATATTTATTCATTTGGAAATGAAAAACCATACAGGGTAGAATTATTTGGGGAGGAAGTAGATAGCATTCGTTTATTTGATCCTGCAACGCAATTGAGTGAACGAAAATTATTGCAAGTCAATATCATTCCTAATGTGACCACACAGTTTGAGGATACCATCAAAATTCCATTCATGGAATTTGTGCCAGAGAACACGGTTGTATGGTTGAAGGATTGGACCTTGATTCAACAAAGAGGTAATGACCAAATGGAGGCATTGGAGGCATTTTTATTGCATGCACCCATCCTTAAAATAACAGATGATGCAGACGCGCATAAAAAAAATACAGACAAGGATGATTTTGTTTCTGTTGAAAAAGTCATAGAACAAGTATTCAATAAACCCATAATTGAATGGGGGTTTCAGGCCAATTTAACCAAGCAAAAATTAGCCTTTAGCACGCAGGTGCAACCAAGTTTCAATAGGCAGTTTCAATATTTGATTGCCAATTTACAAGAGTATGAAAAGAAAGGCTATGATTTATTTTTATTTGCTGAACAAGCAAAGCAATTAGAACGCTTGCACGCTATTTTTACCGATCTAAAAACCGAAATTCAGTTTACGCCTATCGTCAAAAATATTCATGAAGGTTTTATAGACCATGATCATAAAATGGTTTGCTACACAGACCATCAAATTTTTCAGCGATACCATAAGTATAAAGTCAAACAAGCTTATAGTAAAAATAAGGCCATCACACTTCGTACATTAAGTGACTTGCATCCAGGTGATTATGTAACCCATATTGATCATGGTGTTGGCGTGTATAGCGGTTTGCAGAAGATCGAAGTCAATGGCATGATGCAGGAAGCGGTAAGGATTATTTATAAGGATAGTGATATTTTATATGTCAATATTAATTCACTGCATAAGATTTCAAAATACACAGGTAAGGAAGGCACGCCGCCAAAAGTCAATAAGTTAGGATCTGATGCATGGGTGAAATTAAAAGATAAGACCAAGGCAAAAGTGAAAGCGATTGCTTTTGATTTAATCAAGTTATACGCTCAAAGAAAAGCGCAAACTGGATTTGCTTTTACGCCAGACAATTATATGATGCATGAATTAGAAGCATCTTTTATTTATGAAGACACCATTGATCAAGCGAAAGCCATTGCCGATGTAAAAAAAGATATGGAAGCACCAGCCCCAATGGATCGTTTGGTTTGTGGGGATGTTGGTTTTGGTAAAACAGAAGTGGCTATTCGAGCAGCATTTAAAGCAGCGATAGACGGAAAGCAAGTGGCAGTGTTGGTTCCAACGACCATTTTAGCATTTCAGCATTTTAAAACATTTAAAGAAAGACTTAAAGATTTTCCTATTGAGATTGATTTTTTAAACCGATTTAAATCGGCAGCACAGAAAAAAGAAACGATTGCCAAAGTGAGGGAAGGTAAGATTGATATTTTGGTAGGAACGCATGGAATTTTAGGAAAGGAAGTACATTTCAAAGACCTTGGCTTGATGGTGATAGATGAAGAACAAAAATTTGGTGTAGGACACAAAGAAAAATTAAAGACTTTAAGGACCAATGTAGATTGCTTGACATTGACTGCAACACCTATTCCAAGAACCCTGCATTTTAGTTTAATGGGCGCCAGGGATTTAAGTATTATCAATACCCCACCAGCAAATAGACAACCCATTCATACCGAGGTGCAAGTGTTTCATGAGGATCTTATTCGAGAATCGATCTACTTTGAAACAGAAAGAGGTGGGCAAGTATTCTTCATCCACAATCGAGTTCAGGGGTTGGCCGAAATGTGTGCGATGATTCAAAAGCTTTGCCCAGATCTAAGCATTGGATTTGCCCATGGACAATTAGAAGGGCATCAATTAGAAGAAAAAATATTTGACTTTATTGAACGCAGGTATGATGTATTGGTTTGTACCAATATTGTAGAGAGTGGGGTGGATATTCCGAATGTCAATACCATTATCATTAATAATGCACATCAATTTGGATTGAGTGATTTACATCAATTAAGAGGCAGGGTAGGAAGAAGCAATAAAAAAGCATTCTGTTATTTATTGGCACCGTTAATGAGCACATTGCCAGACGATTCGCGTAAAAGATTACAAACTTTGGAACAGTTTAGTGAACTAGGTTCTGGATTTCAAATAGCTATGCGAGATTTGGATATTCGAGGTGCAGGTAATTTATTGGGAGGAGAGCAAAGTGGATTCATGGCAGAGATTGGATTTGAAATGTACCAGAAAATATTAGCAGAAGCGGTGCGCGAATTAAAGCGTTCCGATTTCAAAGATTTATTTGTAGAAGAAATTAGTAAACAGGATGATTTTGTACAAGACTGTACGATTGATACCGACTTAGAGATCATGATTCCAGATGTCTATGTAGAAAGTATTGGAGAAAGACTTTCATTGTATACAAGGTTAGATCAAACTGCTGATGACGCTGAATTAGAAACAATGAAGATGGAATTAATAGATCGTTTTGGTCCAATGCCAAAACAAGTTGCAGCCCTATTCACGACCATTCAATCAAGACGCGTTGCCATTGCACTAGGTTTCGAAAAAATGACATTGAAGGACGAGACCTTAAGATGTTTCTTTATTAATAGACCAGATTCACCTTATTATGAAAGTGCGATTTTCAAAGGCTTGTTAAGCTATACGCAAACTGCAATGAACAATGCGCATTTTAAGCAAGTTGGAAAAACCTTTATCTTAATTATTAAGGATATCAAGAGCATGGAGCATTGCTTTGCTACATTGACAAAAATTTACAACGGGGTTGTGGGGGTAGATATCTAAAAAAATCGAGGCACTCGTTTATGGGGTGCCTCGAAAAAATCATTAAAGAATTTTTAGCTTGCCCTTATATTTCTTTAAGGGTATGCTAAAAATTAAAAACCCTTAGTTGCAACACCATCAGCGATTGCTTTTAAAGCATTTGTTTCGCTCATGATAGCTGCCATTTTATTTCCTTTACCATCATGTCCACCTGCCATATAACCGCCTTTAGCAGTCTTAGTGATAACAGCGTCCATCATTGGTACATTTTTTTCTTTTGTTTTCAAGCAATATGCTTTGATCATTTTTGAAGTGTCCATTTTGTATATATTTTAATTTTTAAAATGCTAGTTGAAATTAGTTTATTTATTGGTATGCTAGGTTTGAATTAGTCGATTTTTTGTTAAATGTTCATAAATTCCCCCTAATTGAGGCCCTTAAACGTCAATTTTTGCATATTTGGCATGAGATTCAATGAATTCCCTTCTAGGAGCCACTTCATCACCCATCAACATGCTAAAGATTCTATCGGCTTCGGCAGCACTATCAATGGTCACTTGCTTCAATGTTCGACGACTAGGATCCATGGTGGTTTCCCATAACTGGTCAGCGTTCATCTCACCCAGACCCTTATACCTTTGAATCGTTACAGAACTATCATTTCCACCTCCTAATTTTTCAATCAATGCTTTTCTTTGTTCATCGCTATAAGCATATTCTTGATCCTTTCCTTTCTTCACTAAATACAAAGGAGGTTGCGCGATATAGACATAACCATTTTGAACCAACTCTTTCATATATCTAAAGATGAATGTAAGAATCAATGTGGCGATATGCGATCCATCCACATCGGCATCGGTCATGATGATTAATTTATGATAACGCAATTTAGCAATGTTCAATGCTTTTGGATCATCAGGAGTTCCCACAGTCACACCCAATGCTGTATACATATTTCTGATCTCCTCATTTTCATAAATCTTATGTTCCATCGCTTTTTCTACGTTCAAGATTTTACCACGCAATGGAAGGATTGCTTGAAAAGATCTTTCACGACCTTGCTTCGCAGTTCCACCCGCAGAATCTCCTTCGACAAGGTATAACTCACATCTTTCAGGATCACGCTCAGAACAGTCTGCTAATTTACCAGGCAAACCACCTCCAGAAAGTACTGTCTTTCTTTGTACCATGTCACGTGCTTTCTTAGCAGCTACGCGGGCTTGGGCAGCAAGCACAATTTTAGAGATGACATATTTTGCTTCCTTAGGATTCTCTTCTAAATAAGCTTCTAATGCACGAGCTACGGTGGTTTGTACCACACCGCTCACTTCACTATTACCTAATTTAGTTTTTGTTTGTCCTTCAAATTGCGGCTCAGGTACTTTCACAGAAATGATCGCACTTAAACCTTCTCTAAAGTCATCTCCTTCTACAGTGACTTTCGCTTTTTCAAATAAACCTTCTTTATCACCATAACTTTTAAATACACGGGTTAACGCAGTTCTAAAACCAGTAACGTGCGTACCACCTTCAATGGTGTTGATATTGTTTACGTAAGAAAAAATATTTTCTTTAAAATCGTCGTTATAAGTCAATGCGACTTCCACCATTACATTAGAAGCCTCGTCTAAACCTTCTACATATAAAGGTGCTGCAATGATTGGATTTCTGTTACCATTCTTATCCAGCATTTGTACAAACTCGATGAT
>CAIZLI010000174.1 GCA_903933765.1 uncultured Bacteroidota bacterium | reverse complement strand
TGTACGTAGATAATCGCAGCTAAAATTCCCCCCACACTGGGACCCACTACAGGTACCGGGGCATAGCCCCAATCACTGCTGCCTTTTCCCTTAATTGGCAGCAGAAAATGCATGATTCTAGGCCCTAAATCCCTGGCCGGATTCACCGCCCAGCCTGTGGGACCACCCAGTCCAAAGCCAATTCCCCCCACCAAAAGCGACACAGGTAAGGCTGATAAGGCGCCCAAATCAGAGCTGGCTGGCTTCAGTAAAAATATGCCTAGCAAAAACACCATGGTGGCCAGGGTTTCTACAATAAAATTTTGTGGAATATTACGAATGGCAGGTCCTGTTGAAAAAACAGCTAATTGTACCCCTGCATCCTGTGTTTCATTAAAATGATCCTTATAAACCATCCAAACGATGAGCGCCCCTAACATGGCACCCAAAATTTGGGCTAATATATAAGAAGGCACCAAGGCCCACTCAAATTTACCGGCAGAAGCGAGTGCAATAGTGACGGCCGGATTTAAATGACCCCCACTGATACTACTGGTAGCGTATACTCCTACAAATACTGCAATTACCCAGCCCAGCACAATGGTAATCAGACCCCCATTATTTCCTTTCGATTGACTTAATAAATTATTGGCTACTACTCCATTTCCAAGTGTAATCACAAGTGCAGTACCCAAGAATTCAGCGATAAAAGGTGTCATATATTTTTATTTAATTAAAATTTATAAAATGAAATTAAGTTTTGTTTACCAATTATTAGTTGCCTTAATTGCACGCTCCCATCCTTGAATCCAATCCTTTCTTTTTTCTGCTGTAGCAGCTGGAAGAAATGTTTGATCAATTTGCCACTTCGATCTTAACTCTTCAATGTCTTTCCAGAAGCCCACTGCTAAGCCTGCTAAATAAGCAGCCCCTAATGCAGTCGTTTCCACCATCGTTGGGCGCGTCACTTTTGTATTTACAATATCTGATTGAAATTGCATGAGTAAATTATTATGGGTAGCACCACCGTCTACTCTTAACTCTGCAATGGGAATGCCGGCATCTGCTTCCATGGCTTTTAATAAATCATAACTTTGAAAAGCAATACTTTCAAGTGCTGCGCGCGCTATATGCGCCGAATTTGTACCACGGGTAATACCCACAATGGTTCCTCTTGCATGTTGATTCCAATAAGGCGCACCGAGTCCCGCAAAAGCAGGCACTAAATAAACGCCGTCTGTTTCTTCCACTTGTTTTGCAAGCGCCTCCACTTCTGAAGAATTTCTTATTAAATGTAAACCGTCTCTTAACCATTGCACTACAGCCCCTCCAATAAATACACTACCCTCTAAAGCATAATAGGTGTGCCCATTTATTTGTAATGCAATAGTGGTTAATAAATTATTTTTTGAGCTCACTGCTTTTTCACCCGTATGCATTAACATAAAACAACCCGTACCATACGTATTTTTAACCATACCGGGTTCGGTACACATCTGTCCGAATAAAGCAGATTGTTGATCGCCTGCAATACCTGCAATAGGTATTTCATGATGTGCAAATAACTGAGTAGTATGACCGTATACTTCACTGCTGCTTTTAACTTCAGGCAACATCGCTACTGGTATATTTAATAACTGTAATAATTCGGTATCCCACTGAAGGGTATGAATATTAAATAGCATGGTGCGAGAAGCATTGGTCACATCGGTGACATGTACTTTACCATTCGTTAATTTCCAAACCAACCAAGTATCGATGGTACCAAAAATAAGTTCTCCTTTATTGGCTAAATCACGCGCACCTGCTACATTATCTAAAATCCAATTAATTTTTGTACCAGAAAAATAAGAATCAATGACCAAGCCTGTTTTAGCTTGGACCATGTTGGCAAGGCCTTGTTTTTTTAAATGATCGCAAAGATCGGCAGTGCGTCTGTCCTGCCATACAATGGCATTATATATTGGCTGGCCTGTTGTTTTATTCCAAACCACTGTGGTTTCTCTTTGATTGGTAATGCCAATGGCTGCCACATCATTCATTGACAAACCTTTCTTACTAATCGCTTCAGTAGCAACACCCATTTGCGTACTCCAAATTTCTAATGGATCGTGTTCCACCCATCCTGGCTTTGGGAAAATTTGTTGAAATTCTTTTTGCGAACTAGCGTGCATTTGACCTTGATGATCAAATAAAATAACACGACTACTAGTCGTAC
>CAIZLI010000173.1 GCA_903933765.1 uncultured Bacteroidota bacterium | reverse complement strand
TAAGTATAACGATGGAAAGTCCAAAATAGTATATCCCTTGCGGGAGTCTGCAAAGTTAAGTTTTTGGAGGCAATAATACAAATAAAGCCAATAATAGCCCTCAATTTCACATTTTAGAAATATTTATACCCAAAATGGTCTTTTTAACCTTTTATCGACGGCCTAGATTTATCTTCGTTCCATGATAGATTATAGATCTGACACCGTTACCAAGCCCACCCCTCCCATGTTAGCCTATATGCAAGCTGCGCCTGTGGGTGACGATGTGTTTGGGGAAGACCCAAGCATCAATAGTTTAGAGGAAAAAACAGCCAAGATGTTTGGATTTGAAGCTGGATTGTTCTGCCCAAGCGGTACCATGACCAATCAATTGGCCATTAAAACCCATACACAGGCTGGAGATGAAGTGATTTGTGACGAAATTTCCCATATTTACCAATACGAAGGTGGAGGTATCGCTTTTAATTCGGGTTGTTCTGTCCGTCTTTTACATGGCGACCGAGGCCTTTTAAATGCAGCCCAAATTCAAGCAGCAATCAACCCTATTGATGTACATAAGCCCATCACTAGTTTGGTGAGTCTAGAAAATACCAGTAACCGAGGTGGAGGTGCTTGTTATGATTTTAGTGCTTTTTACGAAATTCAGAAGGTAGCCAAAGCCAATCAATTGGCACTCCATTTAGATGGGGCCAGGGTTTTCAATGCCATTGTCCATAAAAAGGAAAATGCAGCAGATTATGGGAAAGTCTTTGATTCAGTATCTATCTGTTTAAGTAAAGGATTAGGCGCTCCAGTGGGAAGCGTGTTAGTAGGATCCACCCCATTTATCAAAAAAGCCAGAAGATGGAGAAAGGTTTTTGGTGGTGGGATGCGTCAAGCGGGTTATTTAGCAGCTGCAGGTATTTATGCCATTGAAAATCATGTGGCGCGTTTGGCAGAAGATCATTTACACGCCATTGCATTAAAAGAAGCATTAGAAGCAAAATCATTTGTAGACCATGTTTTACCAGTTGAAACCAATATTGTCATTGCAGTGATGACAGGTGCATATACTCCTGCAGCATTTGTTCAAGCACTTAAGGAACAAAATATTTTGGCCTATGTGATGACCCCTACTCAAGTCAGATTTGTTTTACACCTTGACATCTCCCCCGACGCTTTAGCAAAAACAATCGAAACCATTCAAAAAATTAAGTCGTAAAGAATAGATATATAATTATGTTAGAAAGAATTAATCCAACCACCACACAAGCATGGTTTGTGTTGAAGAAACATTTTGAAGAAGAGATGAACAGGAAACAAATGAAAGATTTGTTTGCAGCAGACCCGAATAGATTTGAAACTTATTCAATCAAAAAAGACAATGTCCTATTTGATTATTCAAAGAATATTATTTCTGAAAAAACCCTTCAATTGCTTTTTCAATTAGCAAAGGAATGTGGTTTAGATAAAGCGATTGAAGCGCAGTTTTCTGGCAAAGCAATTAATGAAACCGAAAACAGGGCTGTATTACATACTGC
>CAIZLI010000172.1 GCA_903933765.1 uncultured Bacteroidota bacterium | reverse complement strand
TTTTACCAGTTGCTTTATCAAATACTTTTCCTGTTAAGGTAAATTGTTGCGCTATCAAAGCGTTCGTGAAACCGAATCCCATACCCATTAAGAGCAGGGCTAATACATATTTTTTCATGACTATTATTATTTGTTATCAAACACAATCTGCATCAACTATCCGCAAATAGAAAGATGCCTATTCCAAAGCAATCAACTTATAAATCAGTCAATTACTTTTCTAACAAATAATAGCAGGGGGACCTCGAGAGTCAGAGACAATCGCATATTGCGCGATAGGTGCTGCAACAAAATTTATGTTACGTGCTTTTGCAACAATAGGTGTTGCAATTTCAATACTAAAATCATAGTCCACAAAAGGTGTGGTGGCTACCTGAAAATCAAACGTACAATGCAGTTCTGTTTTTTCAATTTGCTCAATAGGCAAATCCTTATGCACCGAACAGCTATTTGGATCAATATGTTTTGCAACTAAATCGTGAATCGATTTTTGTGGCGTGATGCTAAATGCAAATACCACTAGCATTGCTAGCGCAAGAAATTGCTTAAAGGTTTTGTTTTGTAGCATAGATCAAAGTTAATCCATTTTTAATAAATCGGATTACCTACAGGATGTGCTGGTGCAAATTGCAAGCCCAATAATTTAGCCATCGTAGTAGCCAATTGTTTTTGATACAATTGTTGGTTGGCAGTTTGTTCGCCCATCTTGGATTGCATGGCAGCTGCAATTTTACTAAGGTTTGAATTATTTTCAGGACCCATTAGCCCAAACCAAATACTAGATGCGCCTTTAACATCCGCGCCATGGTCTGTCCATGCATCGCCAAATCCACGACCATGATCGGTGGTGATTAATAAATAAGTATTGTCTTTATAACCTGGTGTACTTTGTATCCATTGCCAAAGATCCGCCACCCAAGTATCCACTTGATGGGCCGCATCTAAATAGGCAGAATAATTACCTTCATGCGCCCACTCATCTGTCTCACCATAACTAATGTACATGACTTTAGGACGCTTGGTTGCTAAATAATATTTTGCTTGCTGATGTGTAAATACATCTAAACACTCCACTTCTTTAAATGGTTTATAACTATTTTGAAGCATCTCTTCCAACATTTTTGTTTGTGGATCTTGTAAGATGCTTGATACATTTTCAAATCCATTGATCACCGGAAAGCCTGATGCAGCTTCATTTAAAATACGATTGTAGGCATCCCATGCACCAAAGGCAATGACTTTATTTTGATACGCTTTTTGTGTTTGTAAAAATCCCAATACATTTTGATATGGGTTCGGCGGATAATTATTTGAATTAATGGCAGTGTCAGGATAGCCCGTAAAAATTTCATTGTAGCCAGGATAAGAGAACCAATGTGGGTTCGCAACATCCACTTTATTTTCTTTAAAACGATTGCCAAATAACAATCCTTTTTTAGCCATGCTTTGCCAAAAGAAAGGAAGCAATTTTGTCTGACGCTCCGTTACCGAAATAGAACCATACTTATTATAGAGGTAGGCACTATCCCCATGATTGAATTTTTTATGATTGGCCAAGGCAAAATCCATCCCGTTAAAAACCTCCTGCCACCTTAGACCATCTGTGGTAATCACAATTAAATTGGGGGCATTGTCCTGCGCTTTTAGGTGCAGTTGTAGACTAAGGGAGAGGATTAGCAAAAAGCTGAAAAAAGCCTGTTTTTGTCTCATTTTG
>CAIZLI010000171.1 GCA_903933765.1 uncultured Bacteroidota bacterium | reverse complement strand
TAAATGATAAAAATGATTCTTTATTATTTGTGAAATATAAATCAATACTAGCAGAGTGACTTTTAGCAGATGATTTTTTATTTTCAAATATTTCAATAATTTTTTCCCTATGCATTATTCTAAAATTTATATCTAATGCAATAGCTTCATCTATAAATTCATTTAATACCTCAATTTTATCTTTTTTATCAGCAGATAAGAACTTCCTTAAATTATTATTAGTTATTTCATCTTCAAAAAATCTTATCTGATTATCATTGAGAGGTAAGTTTTTATTATAGTCATCAATAACCTCTGATATGGTTAGATTTAAATAACTAATTAACTTTTCATAACCATCAATTGAATTAATGTCACCAATGATTCCTTTTACCCCATAATCTAAGCCAACTAAACCAACAACATTCGTGAGTAAACTATTGCCCCTTTGATTTAAAATATAAGCAGACCCGATTGAAACCAATAAATCAATACCCGCTTTAACTTGCAACCCTTTAATATTTATTTTAGATAAATCAATTGTTTCTGTCGCAGTTTTGAAAAAGTAAGATAGAACAAATAAATACGCATCTAAGGTTAATTCGTTTGGCTTAATTGAATATGCTTTTTTATAGCAGTATTCTACCTCACTAAAAATTGCAGTATTTTTTAATACTTTAATCATTTTAATTGATCCCATCGCAATCCACGCAGAATAAAGAGATTCTTCATCTGTATTACGGTCTAATATTATATCCAATAAAATTTGTTCTGATTCATCTAATCTCTTTGCTTTTAAAGCCAATTCAGCTAATTCTAATTTTATTACTGTTACTGACATATTATAATTTTTTAATACTCTAAAAATAGTACTTACATTTCACATGACAAATTAATCCAATATGATTTAATGCTCATGCCGGATTGCCAGCTCATTTCATTCGCTGTCATCCGACTCGGCAATCTCGCTTTACCCAAAGCCTTTCAAAAGTAAGCTTCGCCTACTTTTGGCTTTTTTGCTTCTCGTCATCTTACACAAGCGAGCTTGTGACGCTGCCTTAAACCAAAAAAGCCTCTCACTTTCGTGAAAGGCTTTGTATCGAGGTCCCGAGCGGATTCGAACCGCTGTAGAAGCTTTTGCAGAGCTCTGCCTAGCCACTCGGCCACAGGACCCTTCTGGGACGCGAAAATAGCGCAAAGAACTTAATTATAAAAGAATTTTACCACTAAATCGAATTAAGCGACATTTGTGCTATAAATCCTGCTTATGCAACAACCTATTGGCGCTTCAGAATTGATCATTAACCCTAGAGGCGCTGTGTATCATTTAGACCTTCGCCCAGAAGAGCTTGCCGATACCATCATCACAGTGGGTGATCCAGATCGTGTAGCCCATGTAAGTAAATACTTTGATCAAATTGAACATAAGTCGGCACACAGGGAATTCATTACCCATACTGGCTATATTGGCTCAAAACGAATTTCTGTGATGAGCACGGGTATTGGGCCGGATAATATCGACATTGCATTGAACGAAGTGGATGCATTGGTGAATATTGATTTTGAAACAAGATGCATTAAAGAAACCAAACAATCTGTTTCTGTGATTCGTCTTGGTACTTGTGGATCTTTGCAAGGAGAAGTTGGGGTAGATCAATTGGTAGCAGGTACACATGGCTTGGGCGTGGATAATTTATTGCATTTTTACCAACCCAATAATAATCCAGAAGAGCTTGCGATTTTGGCTGCATTTGAACAACATACGAATATCCATGCGCATCATATCAAACCATATATCTCTAGTGCGAGTGCAGGATTGCTAAAGCATTTTACGGAGGGATATAACCATGGTATTACAGTAACCTGTCCTGGTTTTTATGGACCGCAAGGCAGGATTTTAAGATTGCCTTTAAGGATGCCTAATTTGGTAGATCAAATGACGAGCTTCCGTTTTGGGAACCATCATATTGCCAATTTTGAAATGGAAACAAGTGCGATTTATGGTTTATGTAATTTATTGGGACACCAATGCTTGAGCATCAATGTAATTGTGGCCAATAGAGTGAAGAAGGAATATAGTAAAGATGGCGCAAAAGCGATTGATCATATGATTCAAAAAAGTCTTGGCATTATTGCTTCAATCTAATTCAATAATTTTTACAATGGAGATTCAATTTTCAAAATACCAAGGTACAGGCAACGACTTTGTCATCATCGATAACAGAGCAGGAAACATTGCTTTATCCAATGCGCAAATTGCATTTTTATGTGATCGAAAATTCGGGGTTGGCTCAGATGGGTTAATGTTTTTGGGCACAGCATCAGGCTATGATTTTTCCATGGACTACTACAATGCCGATGGCACTGAAGGTACAATGTGTGGCAATGGAGGCAGGTGTTTAGTGCAGTATGCAAATGACCATGGCATTGTGAAAGAAAATTATCTTTTTATTGCAATCGATGGCCCGCACGAAGCAAAGATTGAAAGCAATGGATGGATACATTTAAAAATGTCGGACGTCAATGCAGTTGAAACTGGTGAAAACTTTTTTGTAACGAATACCGGTTCTCCGCATTATGTGCAATTAGTAAAAGATATCAGGGAGTTTGATGTTGTCACAAATGGAAAAGCTATAAGATACAACGAACGTTTTAAGGCCGATGGTGTGAATGTCAATTTCATTGAATTCCATAATGACCATTTATTTGTGCGCACGTATGAAAGAGGCGTAGAAAACGAAACCTATAGTTGTGGCACTGGTGTTACAGCGGCAGCGATTACAACACATTTACATAAAACAGGCACACATCGAGTAGCGATACAAACCCTTGGTGGTGCATTAGCAGTTAGCTTTAACAATCAAGGTGGCGGTCATTTTAATCATATTTGGCTTCAAGGTCCTGCAACATTCGTATACAAAGGAACTATCCATTTAAAATAAATCTTGTATGCCTTTATTCAATGTGCGTGTTTATGGAATTTTAATAGACCCTGAAAAAGGTTTACTCGTAAGCGATGAATTTATAAGAGGGAATTATATTACTAAATTACCTGGAGGCGGATTAGAAATTGGCGAAGGTACAAGAGATGGATTGGCTAGAGAATTTATGGAGGAAGCGAATATTGAAGTGCATGTAGGCGATCATTTATATACCACAGATTTTTTTCAGATTTCTGCATTTAACAATAAAGATCAAATTATCTCTATCTACTATTTAGTGTATACTGCCGATACATCGATCATTCAAACAAAAGAAAAAGCTTTTGATTTTTTACCCCAAGAAGTTGCTGACATTAATGGCACTGCAGAACATTTAAGGTGGATGCCTTTGGCTGAAATTACCGAAGATGCAATGACTTTACCTATAGACAAAGTAGCCATCAAAATGTTGATTGAAATGTTTGATTCCAAGAATTAGTAGCCGTAAACGCTTCTTTAAATATTTGCGTCCTCTCCCATTGCTTCACGCTTCATTTTTTCCGCAGCCTCAGCGCCCACATAATTTTCGATTCGATTCCTAATAAGATGGATCAATGGTGTTAATACAATCGCCATTGTGAACTTATACATATAGTTTACAACGCCCACTGCCAATACAGTAGACCATGCCCATCCGTTGCCAATTTTAAATGCAATAAAAAGCACTACAAAACTATCCACCAACTGAGATACCACTGTTGAACCAGTGGATCTTAACCAGATCATTTTATCGCCAGTTCTTTTTTTGATTTGATGGAATACGGTGACGTCAATCAACTGACTCACCATGAATGCAATGATACTTCCAATGATGATCCACATCCCCTGACCAAAAATGGCTTCGAATGCCAATTGCATACTTGGAACGCCATTCTGCATTTTTGATTCCACCCAGAATCCAGCAGGTGCGGCAGACATAGCTAAATAAAACATGATAAAAGCATAACTAATTAAAGCCACCGCAATTAAACTGATTCTTCTAACTGCCTTTGGTCCGTAATATTCATTGACAATATCTGTAATGACAAATTCTAAAGGCCATAACAACACCCCACAGGTTAAATTAAAAGCCAACCCAGACTCTCCAAACAAAGTCAAGTTCATTGGTTTAAATCCAAAAACAGATTCCAATGAAAAAATCTTTCCTCCAATACATTCTGCAATGAGTGCATTGGCCACAAAGAAGGCGGTAATGCCTAAAAATAATTTGGTTGGTTTATCTTTTAAAATTTGATGAATCATAATTGAATTTATATAAATAATAGACCTGCTTGCACCAATAACATACTAAGGTTGAAAATAGTTTGCCAGTTAGGTAAAATAATCACTTTTTTTTGAAGGAACTGGATTAAAAGGATGAACGCAAAAAAGAGGTTCATCAATGGAGCCAACTCCAGTCCTGTGACAGCAATGAATTGAGCAATATCTCGCGGGATCTTCATCCAAGTGATGAATAAAAACAGGGTCGAAACTAGGTAAACTAGGTTGGAAATGACTGCTACTTTTGAAAAAAAGGCCAATGGGGAGCGTGAGATCATTTGTTGATATTTACAATTGATTAAAAGTACAAAAAAGCCTATTTAGTTGTAGGTTT
>CAIZLI010000170.1 GCA_903933765.1 uncultured Bacteroidota bacterium | reverse complement strand
GTTGACTATTTAAAGCGTAAATTCCTTACCTTTGCCGTCCTCGAATCTGAGGTGAAAACGCAACCAATAAGCTACTTAAAATAAAACATTCATATGGCATCAGTCAAAGACTTTTCAGTAGAAGAAAAATTAGTGAATCTTCACAAGCTTCAAACCGTGGACAGCAGTATCGACCAGATTGAAATTCTTCGTGGTGAATTACCAATGGAAGTGAAGGATTTGGAAGATGAAGTGCAAGGATTGGTGAACAGACAAAATAGAATCGAAGAAGAGATCAATGGTATCACTGAATTTATCGAAAGCAAGAAAGCTGCTATCAAGGAAAGCGAAGAATTGATCGCTAAGTATGAGAAGCAAAGCGAGAATGTAAAGAACAATCGTGAGTTCGAAGCCATCAACAAAGAATTAGAAATGCAAGGTTTGGAAATCAAACTTGCCGAAAAGCATATCCGTGACGCAAACGAAGAATTAGCTGAAAAGATCAAGGTCTTGGATACTGCGAAAAAGACGATTGCTGTTAAAGATGGTGTGTTGACACATAAAAAAGGTGAATTAGAAAAAATCATCGCAGATACAGAAATCGAAGAGAAAGACTTAAGAAAAAAGAGCGAAGAAGCAAGAGCACATATCGATGAGCGTTTATTGTATAGCTATGACCGTATCAGAAACTCATACCGCAATGGTTTAGCTGTTGTGACTGTAGAGCGTGATGCTTGTGGTGGATGTTTTAACTCTATCCCTCCTCAACGTCAAAGTGAGATCCGTTTACATAAAAAGATCATTGTTTGTGAAAACTGTGGTAGAATCTTAGTAGAAGGTGAATTAGCTGGTAAAGAAGCTTAATACAATTTTGTTTTAAAATATTCCCAGAAAGGGTAGCCAATCGGCTACCCTTTCTTAATTTTACACCATGAGAAAATGCTTTCTGTTTGTTTTGGTAATCATGATGACAAGTCAAGTCATTGGTCAATACCAATACAATTGGACACCTCGTACCCAAAAGATCTACGAGTCCATTACTAGCTTACGCATTCCAGAAGCAAGGATTTTAATGAACCAAGATAAAAAAGCCAATGCCGCTAATTTAATCTACCCGCTGCTCGAAAGCTATGCCGATTTTTACCAACTATTTTTAAATGAAAACAAGGAAGATTACAGCCGGATGTATCCAGCTTTTGAACAAAGGATCCAAATACTAGAAGATGGTCCAAAACAGTCTCCTTACCATCTTTACAGTATTGCATTGGCGCATCTTCATAAATCGCTTATTGCCATTCGTTTCAATAAAAATTTAGAAGCTGCATTGGATTTTAGAAAAGCATTTCTGTTGTTTAAAGCAAATAAAAAAGCGTTTCCCAATTTTACTCCGAACGATGTATACCTTGGATTAATGACTTCTGTCATTGGAACCATTCCGAAAGGCTATCAATGGATGGCCAATGTTTTAGGGATGACCGGAAAAATTTCAGAAGGCAATGCACTTGTTTTAAAATACATCAATAGCAAAGACGCCTATTCCAATCAATGTCGCAACGAAGCACTACTTGTATATCCTTACCTTGTCATGAACTTTGAGGGTAACAAAAAAAAGACATTTGAATTCATTGAAAAAACAGACTTCGATCTGGCTGGTAACCACATGCATGCCTATATGGCGACCAATCTTTATTTGAATAACCAACAATCACAAAAGGCTTTACAAATCGCATCCAGTATCAATCCATCAAGTCAATATTTAACCCTACCCTTTTGGCAATTAGAAATGGGGTATGCTTATTTGAATGATCTAAAATTAGATGCTGCTAAAACTGCTTTGCAAAATTTCATTGGTCATTTTAAGGGGCAGTTTTATGTAAAAGATGCTTATGAAAAACTAAGCTGGATTGCCTATATACAAGGGGATCAAACTAAGGCCAATATCTACCGAAGCAATGTACTTTCCAAAGGGAATGATATGACCGACGCCGATAAACAAGCTTTACAAAACGCCAAAAAAGGGACCTGGCCTCATCCAATTTTATTGAGGGCTAGACTATTGAGTGACGGCGGATACCAACAACAAGCATTGGCGATTTTGTCTGGGAAAACAAGTAATGATTTTGAAAAAGCTGCAGACAAAACAGAATTTGCATACCGCCTTGGTCGTATCTATGAATTAGCTGGTCAGCCCGATCAGGCCATTCCATTTTACAGTTCTGCTATTGAAAAAGGCACCAATCAACCTGAATATTTTGCAGCAAGGGCCGCCCTTCAAATAGGATTGATTTATGAACAAAAAGGCAATCCTAGTTTAGCCATTACCTTTTTTAACACCTGCTTAGAAATGAAAAACCACGCTTTTAAAAATTCCTTAGACCAAAAAGCAAAAACAGGTATTCAGCGTTGTTTGAGGAAATAAAATTGGGTGTATATTGCAGTACATCATGCTGACTCAATTAGACATACAGAACTATATTTTAATCGACGAATTACAGATTCAATTATCCAACCAACTCTCTGTGATTACTGGAGAAACAGGTGCGGGTAAGAGTATTATCATGGGTGCATTGGGTTTAATTTTAGGTGACAGAGCAGACAGCACTGTTTGTCGTAATCCCGAAAAAAAATGTGTGATAGAAGGCGTTTTTACACTTGCCAATAAACAACAATACGCTGCATTTTTTGAAGCCAATGATTTGGACCTTGCGGACGAATTAATTATTCGAAGAGAGATCAACGCTCAAGGAAAGTCTAGGGCCTTCATCAATGATACGCCCATTAATTTAAACGAATTAAGACAGCTTACTTCTCAATTGGTGGACCTGCATCAACAATTTGATACCCTTAGTTTGGGGGACATGGAATTTCAAAGAACTGTATTGGATGCATTGGCCAATGTGCATAATACAATCCAAAAATACCAAAACACTTTCCATGATTGGAAAGCAGCCACAAAACATTTAAGTGAACTGATTGAACAAAAAGAAAACTTTGACCAAACTGTTGCTTATAAATCACATTTATTAGAAGAACTCACCGCACTTGGATTACATGAAAATGAATTAGAGCAGTTAGAGCTTGATTTAAAATTCATGGAAAATGCTGCTGATGTTAAAGCGCAATTGACACAAAGCATTTTTTCTTTAGATGAATCAGATCAACCTATTGTACAACAGATCAAACAGATTGCAAATAATTTAGAAAGCATTGCAAAATTTCAGAACGATTTTGATCCCTTATTAGCAAGATTAAAAGCAGCACAAATAGAACTAGCCGATATCACAAGTGAACTTCAAACATGGCAGGATAAAATGGATTTTGATGCGTCAAAAATCAGCACCATGCAAGAAAGATTATCTCAGGGATATCACTTGCAAAAAAAGCATAAGGTACAATCGACTGCTGCCTTATTAGAACTTCAAGAAGCCTTATCCAAAGACCTGGAAGCTGTATTGCATATTGATGAAGCCATTGAGACCTATACTAAAAAAGTAGCTGCTGCCGAAAAAGACTTAACGACACTTGCTGCAGACTTAAGTGATCAACGTAAAAAACAAGCTGCCCCTTTTGCAAAACAAGTGAATCATTTATTGCAACAAGTAGGCATGCCAAATGCACAACTAAAAGTACAATTAGATACAGTTCCTTTCAATCAATTTGGTATAGATAAAATTGATTTTTTGTTTGATGCCAATAATTCACAGAAGTTTGAACCAATAAAAAAAGTGGCAAGCGGTGGTGAATTAAGTAGATTGATGTTATGTATTAAATCATTGGTTGGAAAATCAATTGATTTACCAACGATGATCTTTGATGAAATTGACTCTGGTATTTCTGGTGAGCCTGCAAAACAGGTTGGTTTATTATTACAGGAATTAGGTCATGCGCGTCAGGTACTTTGCATTACCCATCAACCTCAAATTGCAGCAAAAGGACAAGCACATTTATACGTGTACAAAGAACAAGATGGCAAAACTACCCATACCCATGTGCGTGCTTTAGCAGCAGATGAGCGTGTGATTCATATTGCCCGTATGATTGGTGGTGATCCGCCAAGTAAAGCTGCTTTAGAGCATGCAAATGAATTACTTGCTTAACCTATATTAAGCCCTCTGAATGGCTTTTTTATAGGATATTATAATTATTTTTGCAAGAATTAAATAAACCCATAAAGATGGCACACAATTTATTAAAAGGTAAGAGAGGTATCATTACTGGAGCACTAGATAAAAATTCAATTGCTTGGAAAGTAGCAGAACAAGCTCATGCTGAGGGTGCTACATTTGTCTTAACCAATGCCCCTATCGCTATGCGTATGGGTGAGATCAATGTGCTAGCAGAACAAACCAATTCAAAAATTGTTCCAGCCGATGCGACCAATGTAGAAGAATTAACCAATTTATTTACGCAGTCTCAAGAAATTCTTGGTGGTAAAATCGATTTCGTTTTACATTCTATTGGCATGAGTGTCAATATCAGAAAAAATATTCCTTATCCATCTTTGAACTACGATTACTATGCAAAAGGTGTAGATGTTTCTGCAATGTCTTTGCACAAAATGTTAAGTGTAGCATACAATATGGATGCTTTGAATGAACATGCTAGTGTGGTTGCCTTAACTTATGCTGCTGCTCAAAGAACTTATCCATTCTATACAGACATGGCGGATATCAAAGCATTATTAGAATCTATCGCACGTAGCTTTGGATACCATTATGGTTTACGCAACAAGGTTCGTGTAAATACTGTATCTCAGTCTCCTACTAAAACAACTGCAGGAACTGGTATTAAAGGTTTCGGAGATTTCTATGATTATGCAGACGCGATTGCACCATTAGGAAATGCATCAGCAGAAGATTGTGCAAACTATTGTATCACTTTATTCTCTGATTTAACGAAGATGGTCACCATGCAGAACTTATTCCACGATGGTGGTTATTCAACGACTGGTGTAAGTGATTTAGTGATGCAAAAAGCCGGCATTACACAAGGATAATTCCATAGGGCTTTCGGTGCAACCAAATCTTAATTCATTATTTAAAAGAATCGCATGAGCAATCAACAAATCAACCCCAAATTAGTTGAAGCAATAGGATACCTAGGTTCACTCCTTAGCTGTATCACTTTTATCCCTCAGGTGTATTTAACCTGGCAAACAAAAAATGTAGAAAGCCTTAGCCTATTAATGATATTGATTGTAAATTTCAGCTGTATCGTTTGGCTGGCCTATGCTTATTTAATTAAAAGCAAGCCAGTCCTTGTAGCCAACACCATTGTGTTGACATTAAGCTTGATGTTGCTTTATTTTAAGTTGACTTTTTAGGAAAGAGGATGTATGATTTGTTTTGAGGAGAAGGAGGAATGAATTGTTAAAGTTTATTTTACTCCTTTTTTAGCAATGAAGATTATTACCAATTTTTAGATATCATATTCGCGATTTAATAAAAAAAGAGGACACGAAATCGTGTCCTCTTTTTTTATTAAATTCATTAGAGACTAATTTATGTGACGCTAGCTTTCTGCGAAAGCGTCACATAAATTAGTACTCGTCTTCATTAAACATAAAATCTTCTTGGCTTGGATAATCCGGCCAAATGTCTTCGATACTTTCATATACTTCGCCCTCGTCTTCCAACTCTTGCAAATTCTCTACTACTTCTATTGGGGCACCGCTCCTAATGGAGTAGTCGATCAATTCATCTTTGGTTGCTGGCCAAGGCGCTTCTTCTAAATAGCTGGCTAATTCTAATGTCCAAAACATAAGGTTCTTTTTTGCAAAAGTAGCCGTATAAACGATATAACCAAATCTGATTTTTCTACATCATGTAAACATTTTATTAATTTTTGACAAATTTCACCGGGTAATCGTAGGTTTGCACCATGGAGATGCAGCCAAAACTACTTGTAGCTAAAGATATATGGAAGCAATATGGGACCGTACCCGTCCTTAAAGGCGTTTCCTTGGAGCTATCCAAAGGAGAGTTGGTTTCCATTGTAGGACCTTCGGGTGCCGGCAAATCGACTCTATTGTACATTGTAAGTAGCTTGGAAAAAGCAGATAAGGGACAAGTTTTTTATGAAGGCGTTGCCCTTGACCAATTGAATAACCAGCAATTAGCGCATTTTAGAAATACCCGAATTGGATTTGTATTTCAGTTTCACCATTTATTACCCGAATTCACTGCAATGGAAAATATTTCTATTCCGGGGTGGATCGGTAAGCAGGATAAAAAAACTGTGGCAAAAAAAGCCCTTGAATTATTAGACTATTTAGGACTTGCAGACAAACAAGATAAAAAGCCGCACCAATTATCTGGTGGGGAGCAACAAAGAATTGCGGTGGCAAGGGCCCTAATCAATCAACCTGCCATCATCTTTGCAGATGAACCCACTGGCAACCTAGATAGTGAGAATGCACATGCCATGCACGAATTATTTCTACGTTTGAAAAAAGAATTGAACCAAAGTTTCTTAATTGTAACGCACAACGAATCATTGGCTGCATTATGTGACAGAACCCTGACAATGAAAGACGGGCTTTTTGTATAAAATCTCTGTAATTAAATTCTTGGCTTCCAAGGTAGATCAGCTACCCCATTCAAATGCCCAATATAACGAGCTAGTGTAAATAAATAGTCACTTAAACGATTCAAATATTTAATCACTAAAGTCTCTACAAATAAATCTTCTTCTTGCATATTCACACACCAGCGTTCTGCTCTTCTGCAAACACATCTAGCGATATGCGCAGTGGAAATTGCTTGATGTCCACCAGGTATGATAAATGATTTCATTGGGGCAAGTACTTCGTTCATTGCATCCATCGCCAACTCAAGTCCTGCAATATCTTCTTCTTTTAAATCTGGAATTTTTAGTGCAGACTCTTTTTCTGGATCACATGCCAAACTAGATCCTACTGTAAACAACCTATCTTGAATTTCTTTTAAATCTGCATTGATTTTTGTATCCACCACTAAATCATTCAATAATCCAATGAATGAGTTCAACTCGTCTACAGCTCCGTAAGTTTCTATACGAATATGACTTTTAGGCACCCTTGTACCGCCAATTAAAGATGTTTTTCCCTGATCGCCTGCCTTAGTGTAAATTTTCATAACCTTATAACAAAACTAAAGACACTTAGTTCAGTATTTAGTAAATTAAATATGTTTTAGATTCAAGGTATCGGTCTCTACGTTTCCGTCCCTTAACCTCACCACTCGGTGCGCATAGCGAGCAATATCTTCCTCGTGTGTAACCAGGATCACTGTATTACCACCAGCATGGATTTTACCAAATAATTCCATGACTTCTACAGATGTTTTAGAATCCAAATTACCCGTAGGCTCATCCGCTAACAAAATAGATGGATTGTTTACCAATGCACGCGCAATCGCCACACGTTGGATCTGTCCACCACTTAACTCATTTGATTTATGATGACTTCTGTCTGCAAGACCTACTTTCTCTAGCGCGACCAATGCTCTTTCTATTCGATCCTTTTTTGGGATGCCCGCATAAACCAAAGGCAAAGCCACATTTTCTGCTGCTGTTAATCTTGGCAATAAATTGAACTGTTGGAATACGAATCCTATTTCAATATTTCTAATGCCTGCAAGTTCATCATCTGTCATTGCACTTACATCATGTCCATTTAAATTATAAGTGCCCGCTGTTGGAGAATCCAAACAACCCAATATATTCATCAGTGTACTTTTACCACTACCGGATGGACCCATCAAGGCAACGTATTCATTTCTATTGATATCCAAGTCGATCCCTTTTAAGACTGGTATGGCTTGATTGGCCATAAAATAACTTTTCTGAATTGCTCTAAGTTCAATAACTGCTGACATAATAATTTATTTACGAATGACTTTTGGTACTTTAAAATAAGGCGCTGCAGCATCTGGCGCATTGGATAATGCTTCCAAATTGGTGATGCTTCCATTTACTTCATCTGCTCTTAATACATTGCTAGCGTCACCCATATGCATTAAGGGAGCTGTTCCAGAAGTATCTAGGGCATTTAATTGCGCCACAAAATGAACTAAATCCTGCATGTCCTGCACCAATTTATCCATTTTATCTGGCGCCACATTCAACCTTGAAAGCTGCGCTAAATGATTCACTAAAGAAGGATCGACCTGCATAGTACAAATGTACTCTAAAGCGCTGAACCCTCCTCCCAGTTTTGTTGAAAGGTTAAAAGAGGCAACCAAAGGTTATTTTGACCCTTTTTTTACAAAAATGAAAATTTTTTTGAAAATAGTTGCATAACTAACTAATTTTACGAAAAGCTATACTATGCAACCAACTATAAAGCAGGTCGTGATCCTTGGAAGTGGTGTAATGGGTTCAAGAATCGCATGTCATTTTGCAGGCATTGGCGTGCAAGTTTTATTGTTAGATCGTTTGCAACCAGGTGCAGAAGAAAGTAAGCAAAGTAAGGAGCGAAATAAATTGGTGAATGATGCTTTACAGGCATCGATCAAATCTAATCCATCTCCTATTTATTCAAGCGCGTTCACTAAAAATATTCGTACTGGAAATTTCACAGACGACATGCCTCAAATTGCAAATGCAGATTGGATCATCGAAGTGGTGGTGGAAAGATTGGATATCAAGAAAACAATTTACGATCAAGTTGAACAATACCGTAAACCAGGTACTTTAGTTTCTTCCAATACTTCTGGTATTCCAATTCATTTAATGGCAGAAGGCCGTTCAGAAGATTTTCAACAACATTTCTGCGGAACACACTTTTTTAATCCGCCAAGGTATTTAAGATTATTAGAAATCATCCCTACGCCAAAAACAGCGCAGTGGGTGATCGATTTTCATATGCATTATGGAGATGTATTTTTGGGCAAGACAACCGTTTTATGTAAGGACACGCCTGCCTTTATAGCCAATAGAGTCGGTGTTTTTAGCATGATGAGTGTCATCCATATTATGGAAAAATTAGGATTAACCATTGATGAAGTTGAATCCTTAACAGGCCCTATTTTAGGTCGTCCAAAATCTGCTACATTTAGAACTGCGGATGTGGTTGGAATTGATACATTGGTGAAAGTGGCGACAGGTGTGGCAGATAATTGTCCGAATGATGAAGCAAGAGCCACTTTTAAACTTCCTAGTTGGTTGGAGAAAATGGTTGCCGAAAATTGGCTTGGTGATAAAACTGGTCAAGGATTTTTCAAAAAAGTAAAGACAGCTACTAGCAAAGAAATATTGACTTTAAATTTAGCGACCCTTGAATATGAGCCTCGTAAGAAAACTAAAATGGCTTCTATTGATGCGGCGAAAGCGGTAGATAGTTTACCTGCAAGACTAAAAGTATTGTACCATTCAAAAGATACAGCGGGCCAATTTATTCAAGCTTTTCACCATGCTTTATTTTCTTATATCAGTCACCGTATTCCAGAAATCAGCGACGAATTGTATCGTGTAGATGATGCCTTGAAAGCTGGATTTGGCTGGGAAATTGGCGCATTTGAATCATGGAACGAATTAGGGATTGATACTGTGATAAAGGATATGAAAGCAGCAGGTGTTGCAGTCGCGCCTTGGGTTGAAACGATGGTAGCAAAAGGCTTATCCTTTTACACCACTAAAAATGGCAAGCGTTATTATTATGATATTGTTACAAGTGATTATGTGCTAGTTCCAGGAGCAGAATCCTTTATCATTTTATCTGACTTTAAAGAAAAAACGATTTGGAATAATAGCGCATGTAATTTGGTAGACATGGGCGATGATGTATTTGGATTTAGTTGGAATACCAAGATGAATAGTATTGGTGGAGAAGTTTTACAAGGTTTGAATAAAGCCATTCAGTTATCAGAAGAAAAAAGTAAAGGCTTAGTCATTGCCAATGAAGGTAATTTATTTAGTGCTGGTGCAAATGTGGGCATGATTTTTATGTTAGCCATTGAACAAGATTACGAGGAATTAGATATGGCCGTTCGTACTTTTCAAAATACGATGATGCGTGTGCGTTATTCTTCAATCCCTGTTGTGACTGCACCACATGGATTGTGTTTGGGTGGCGGATGTGAATTAAATTTACATGCAGACGCAATTTGTGCTGCTGCAGAAACCTATATAGGACTGGTTGAATTAGGCATTGGTGTGATTCCTGGTGGTGGTGGTACCAAAGAATTAGTTTTGCGCGCATCTGATGAAATGCATGCAGAAGAACCTGAAACAATTACTTTAAAAAATAGATTCTTGCAAATTGCAACAGCTAAAGTGGCTACTTCGGCACATGAAGCGATGGAGATGGGCATCTTTAGAAAAGGACAGGATCAAATTATTCTGAATCAATCTAGACGTATTGCAAAAGCGAAAGAACAAGTACTTGAACTTTTTAACGCTGGATACACACAACCAATTCAACGCAACGATATTAAAGTGATGGGCAAAGCTGGTCTTGGCGCATTGTATGCTGGTATCAATGGTATGTGGCGCGGCGGTTATGCAACAGACCATGATGCACTAGTTGCTCGCAAATTAGCTTATGTGATGTGCGGAGGTGATCTAAGTGAGGCCACTGTTGTGAACGAGCAATATTTATTGAATTTGGAGCGTGAAGCTTTCTTAAGTCTTTGTGGCGAAAAGAAAACTTTAGAACGCATCCAATCAGTGATGACTTCTGGCAGACCAATTAGAAATTAATAAATCGTCCAGCGCTTCATCCATACTTGCAAAGTCAAAGCTGAATCCGGCTTCAAGTATTTTTGATGCATTTACATTGGCGCTTTTCAACACTTCTATACTCATCTCTCCTAGCATGATTTTTAAAATAAAGCTAGGCACATGGAATGGAATCGCCCATGTATGATAACGTTGTGCAATTGCTTTTGTCAATATTGAATTACGCACTGGATCTGGCGCGACTGCATTGTATACGCCAGTCATTTGTTCTTGTTCCAAAGCAAATAAGATTAGACGGTTCAAGTCTTGCTGATGAATCCAACTCACTATTTGTTTGCCATCTCCTAAAATAGCTGCTGCGCCTAGCTTTGCTGGTTTCATGAACTCAGCCAATGCGCCACCCATTTTATTAAACACAATGCCAATTCGGATGGAGACAAGTCGAATGCCCAATGCTTTAACAGGATGCATACTCTCCTCCCATTGTTTACAAGTGTCTCCTAAAAAACTTGCATCCACTGGATCTGTTTCTACAAAACCTGTTGCTATGCTTTTTTCATTATCTGGACCATACCAACCTATGGCAGATGCCGCAACAATCGCTTTTACTTTATTTGGATTTTCCTTTAATGCTTTTACCAACAATGCACTTGAATTGACGCGACTATCTAGTATGGCTTTTTTTCTTTTAGCAGTCCACCTTTTATCTGCCACACCCTCTCCTGCTAAATGAATGATATAATCTGCTGCAGCAATGGCAGCAGGATCGATCCAAGCTTTATTCAGATCCCATTGTGCAAATGAAAAATTTGCTCGACTGGATTGCTTTTGTTGTCTTGTCAACACAATCACATGATACCCTTTGGCTAATAAAAAATTGGTCAAAGATTGTCCAACCATGCCTGTTCCACCTGTAATGAGTATTGTTTGCATACTTAAAGGTAAATAAAAAAACCCCGCCTTTTCAGGCAGGGTTCCAACTAAATCAACTGTTCTATAAAAACGATTTTAATCTGGCTTTTTACCATCTAGGAATGAATTGATGGTAGAAATCTGAGTTTGGTTGTTCTCATCTTGGTCCACTGTATACTTACTATAATAGTTTTCTACCGAAGCCATGGTATTACCAAACAAATCCAGGTTTCTTCTAACATAGGCAGGTACTGCGTCAAATTCTACACCAGGATCCGACCCATTGTTAATATTGAAAGATAGATTTCTTAATTTTTGAATACGCTCAGCCACTTTACGTCTTTGCTCTTCTGAATTGTCCATTGAAATATCAAAGCTTGAATGCTGTGGTCTATTTTGAGGCGTTACGGAAGATGCTTCACGCATAACCAATTGCATGGTTGGCTCTTCTTCCATTTCCATTTCTACGCTCCTGAATGAGGTCTCCAAATTTTCAGTATCCGCTGCTACAACTACTTCAGCAGTGATGTCGTATGCTACTTCAGTTACTGATTCTACTACTGCTTCAACTTCTTCTGCTTCTGCTTCAATTTCTAATTCTGCTTCCGCATAAATATTCACAGGCTTGTTTAACACAAACTCCGTATTATAAACTGGAGTTGATTCTTCTTCCATATTCAATTCGAATACTTCTGCAATTTCTTCTTCTTCAAATGTTTCATTAAAGTCTGCTAAAACAATTTCTTCAGAAATCAGTTCTTCTTCAAAACTCGCCACTACTTCTTCTTCTTCATAATCTGGTGCTGAAACATATACATTGCTCATTTCAGGTACCGCAAATTCTTGCATAGTAGGCGCTAATTCATCTACTGATATTTCAAGTTCTTCTAAAATTAGTTCAGCTTCTGGAACTGCTGTCTCTATTGCATCTGGCTCATTTACTTCCAATGTTTCAGTAGGTTCAATTGGAGCAGTAGTTGCTTCTTGCAATGGTTGCTCTGTTTGTTCTGTTTGCTCTGACTGTAAAGTCATCACAATTTTTTCTTCCAATGGCGCTTCCACTTCCTTAACTGCTTCTTTTTTAAATGGATCTTTATGTTCAAATCCAGTCGCTATTAAGGTAATACCTAATTTCTCTCCTAAAGTTTCGTCGTAACCCATGCCCATGATCACATCGCTGTGTTCACCTGTACGCGCGCGTAAAATAGTATTGATAGCTTCTAACTCATCCATACTGCATTCATATTCTCCTTCGGCACTATTGATATTTAATAAAATCCATTTTGCGCCTTTGATATCATTGTCATTCAACAAAGGTGAATTCAATGCTTCTTCAATCGCTCTTTCTGCTCTGTTTTCTCCAGCAACTTCTGCCTTTCCTAAAATGGCTACACCACCATTTTTCATAACTGTACAAACATCTGCAAAGTCAACGATGATATGACCGCGGCTGTTGATCACATCTGTGATACATTTAGCTGCAGTAGCCAACACATTATCCGCTTTGGTGAATGCTTCTTTCATTTTCAAATTACCATATTGTACACGCAATTTGTCATTTGAAATCACCAATAAAGTATCTACAAATGGTTTCAATTCATTGATCCCTTCTTCCGCTTGCTTTTGACGACGTGGTCCTTCAAAACCAAATGGAGTTGTTACAATACCAACAGTCAAAATACCTAAATCCTTACAGATTTTTGCAATGATTGGCGCACCACCAGTTCCTGTTCCGCCACCCATTCCAACTGTAATGAATGCCATTTTGGTATTCACTTCTAAAATTCTTTTGATCTCTTCTAAAGATTCTTCGGTCGCCATTTTTCCCACAGAAGGATCCGCACCAGCACCCAAGCCTTGGGTCAAATGTGGCCCTAGTTGGATTTTATTTGGTACTAAACTTTGTTCGATCGCCTTAGAATCTGTGTTACATATGATAAAATCTACACCTTCAATATCTTGTTGGAACATGAAATTAACGGCATTGCTTCCACCGCCGCCAACACCAAGAACTTTGATAATGGATGATTTTTGCTTAGGTAAGTCAAATTGAATCATTCGGAATTGTTTTTATAGTTAGGTTAGTTAGTCGTAATTAAGTCTAAATTACTCGATTTCAATCGATTATGTTCTATAAGTTATAAACGATATGTGGGTAATTTTTATGCTAATGGTTTGTCTTCTTCTTCGTTAAAAATTTCGATTAAGTTGTTCTTGAAACGATCCCAGAACTTACTTTTTCTTTTTTCAATTTGCTCTTCCGAAACCGTTGTTGCCACTGGTTGCGTATTTGCTTTTTGATATGTATTTGTATGATTTGAAACTGGTGCATTTACAGTTAATGCTTTAGGCACTTCTACCTTCTTGTAAGTTTCTGTAAACACTTTATAGTTTTGCTCATAATCATTGTATCCTTTTAAAATCAAACCAATACATGTAGAATACATTGGCTTCTTTAATTCGTCAATATGATTTGGTGCTAAATGCTCATTTGGCAATCCAATTCTCGCATTCAAACCAGTAATATATTCAGTTAATTGAATCAAGTGTTTTAATTGAGAACCGCCACCAGTCAAGATCACACCGCCATTCAACATACGGCTATCCAATCCAACTTGCTTTAAATGGTAAGTCACAAAATCAAGAATCTCACTCATTCTAGCTTGTATAATTGCAGCTAAGTTCTTTACACTAATTTCTTTTGCAGGCATGCCTTTTAAACCAGGGATGGTTACATAAGCATTTGCTTTTGCTTCATCAGATAATGCACTTCCAAATTGCACTTTCATCGCTTCTGCTTGACTTTTTAAAACACCCAATCCCATTCTGATATCATTGGTGATATTTTCGCCACCGAAAGGAATCACAGCAGTATGTTTTAAAATGCCTTCATAGAATACTGCAAGGTCACTTGTACCTCCACCAATATCTAAAATTGCAACACCTGCTTCCATGTCAATATCGCTCATCACAGCACTAGCAGATGCCAATGGCTGAAGTACTAAATCTTTTGTAATTAATCCGCTGCGCTCAACCGAACGATTGATATTGCGAATGGCATTTCTGTCTCCAGTAATGATGTGGAAATTGGCGCCAACTTTAACGCCATTTACCCCAACTGGATCCTTAATATTTTGGTTATTGTCAACATGAAACTCTTGAGGAATCACATCAATGATTTGATCACCTGCAGGAATGAAAGTCTTTCTTTGGTTGTTGATCAATTGCTCAATTTCCCAAGCTTGAATCTCATTTTCAGCATCCTGTCTTACTTGATCTCCTCTTGTTTGTAAACTCTTAATATGGTGACCAGCAATACCCACATATACTTCGTGGATTTCTAAATCTGGGTTGCTTAAATGGCAATTTTGCAAAGCCTGTTGGATGGCTTTAATGGTTTGATCAATATTCAATACTTGACCATGTTGCACTCCATTGCTATTTGCGCGCCCAAAACCTAGGATTTCTAATTTCCCAAATTCATTCTTTCTTCCGGCAATCGCTGCAATTTTTGTTGTACCAATGTCAAGACCCACAATGATGGGAGAATCGTTCTGACTCATTTTTATAGGTTTTAGTTGTTAGTTG
>CAIZLI010000169.1 GCA_903933765.1 uncultured Bacteroidota bacterium | reverse complement strand
GTTTACCCAATTGGATATTGCCACTAATATTGATGCAGGAAAATTATTACCTAAACAAGTAAAGATTTCTTTGCCAGTATTTGCCGGTATCAATAAAACACAAGAAAATCCCGAGTTTGATCCTTTTAATAAAGACATCCTTTATACAGATAAAATAAAATCTGTTTCAGGTGCCATTAGGGATTCAATTAAAAGAGCATCAATTGACGAAAGCACAATAAAGACTTTGAATTTCACCAACGTAAGGATCCTTCCTGGGAAAAGAAATACTTTGCTGAGCATTAGTAATCTTGACCTTAGTTATTCCTATTCGCAACTTCAACAAACTAGTCCTTTAATTGAATTAAATCAGGTGGTAAAGCATCGTGGTTCAATTGGCTATACATTTAATAATACAGGAAAAACCTATCAGCCATTTGCAAAATTGATTAAAACGAAGTCTCCATGGTTGAATTTGATAAAAGATATTAATTTTTCTCCTACGCCAAGTCTAATTAGCTATCGTACCATATTTGATCGTCAATTTGGGGAGTATACACCTAGGATAGTGAATTCATTTGATGGTACCACAGAAAAAGTGGAGACAACCTATGATAAATATTTTACCATGGGTCGAATTTTTAATCTTCGTTGGCCTATTACAAAATCTATGAATATAGATGTAGTATCCAATTTGAATTCAAGAATTGATGAACCAGATGGGCGTATTGACACCAAGGAGAAAAAAGATTCCTTAAATAGAATGTTGTTAAGGGGAGGCCGCAATACACTCTACAATCAGCAATTTACAATCCGTTATGATTTACCAACCAGTAAATTCCCATTGACAGACTGGATTTTAACAAGTTATAATTTGTCCTCTAATTACAATTGGATTGGTGCAAGCAGATTATTTACCTCCTTAGGTAACACAATAGAAAATACGCTTTCACATCAAGTGAATGCACAATTTAATTTTAATAGTTTTTATAATAAGTCAAAATTCATTCGATCTGCTTTATCCAATGCAAAACCTACTCCAAGTCAATCCAATCCTTTAACGAATCAATTAGTGATTAAAAAGCAAGATGCATTAAATGGGCTTACAGGTAAAGCTAGAGATTCGGCATATAAAATATGGAAGGAGGCAAGAAAGCAGGAACGCATTGCTATGCGGGTGCTTAAGGCGAACGAAGTATTGAATATTCCTGGTCCTGTAAAAACTTTAGCAAGCTTATTAACGATGGTTCAAAACGCTTCTTTGGATTACGCAGAAAATTACAATAGTCGTTTACCAGGCTTTATGTCAGGTGTACAGTTTGTAGATAAAGATTTTAATGGTCTTGCTCCAGGATTTGATTATGCCATGGGCAAGCAACCGGATAGCAATTGGTTAAATACCCAAGAACAAAAAGGTTTACTTACAAAGGATGCAAATTTCAATTTGTTATTTAGACAAGGCTTTGATCAAAGATTGAGCGCAAGAGTCATGATTGAACCAATTAAAACTTTTATCATCGACTTAAAATTTGATAAAACATTCACAAAAGAATATTCTGAATTCTTCAAGGATACAACTGAAAATATGAATGGTTATCGCTCACATAATAATCCGTTGTCTGCAGGGGGATTCAATATTAGTTATGTTGCGTTAAGGACATTCTTTGATAAACATGATCCCAATATGATTTCGACACAGTTCAAAAACTTCGAAAATTATAGGTCAGTTATTTCAAATAGGGTTGCAGCTTTGAATCCTTATTGGGATCAAAAAAAAGACCCTAATGGCTATGCGATTGGTTATGGAAGGTATGCCCAAGATGTATTGATTCCATCATTTATAGCTGCATACACCGGGAAAGATCCTAAAAAAGTATCCTTGTTAAATCAAACCAATTCAAGTATTCGTTCTAATCCATTCTCGGGCATGTTACCAATGCCTAATTGGAATTTATTGTACAATGGCTTAGCGGCTATACCAGGCATCTCTAATGTATTCTCCAATATATCTTTGACGAATGGTTACAATGGTAGCTTATCTATGAATAGTTTCAATTGTTCATTATTGTATGCGGATATCAACCGCTTAAGTGCACCATCTTTCTTGGATACAGTAAGTGGAAACTTTGTTCCATATTTCTTAATTCCAAATGTGACTATCAGTGAAAGAATGGAGCCATTGATAGGATTGAATGTCACTACTGTTTCACAATGGTCTATCCGTTTTGAATATAAGAAGAGTCGTATATTAGCTTTGAGCTTAGTGGATTATCAATTGAGTGAAAACAATAGTACGGAGTTGGTGATAGGAACAAGCTTCCGAAAAAGAGGTTTAAAATTACCATTCAATATCCCTGGTTTAAATAACAATAAATTAGCGAATGATTTAACATTTAGACTGGATGTTGCTGTGCGTGATGTGTTCAATACGAATAGCAGATTGGATCAATCCAATGCCTATGGTACGGGAGGACAAAAGGAAATTACTTTACAGCCATCCGTAGACTATGTATTGAATAGTAAGATCAATTTAAGATTCTTCTTTGATCAAAGAAGGGCGACGCCATATATTTCATCGGCTCCTCCAATCACCAATACCAGGGCAGGGGTGAATATCCGTATTGCTCTATAATCTACGAAATAAATAAATTTATTTCTCCAAATCTAAGATTTTGAGAATGCCCATTTGGCCATTTCCTTCCAGGTGACTTTTTTACCATACATTAAAATACCTGTTCTGTAAATTTTAGCACTTAACCATGTGGTTAATAAGAACCCACCAATCAATGTAACCATGCTCAATGCCAGTTCCCAATAGGGTACTGTTGTAGGTACACCATAAGAGATCCTTGCCATCATCACCATTGGAGAACTGAAAGGAATGACACTCGCCCAAAATGCCATTGGCGTATTTGGATTTTGTATCACTACATTGGTGATAATATAAGAGAAGATAATCGGCATGGTAATAGGGAACATCAAACTTTGTGCATCCTGTGGGTCTTCATTCACGACACTACCAACCGCTGCAAACAAAGAAGCATAAAATAAGAAACCACCTAAGAAATAAAATAAAAACAATCCAATGATCAATGGCCAATTGGTAGTAGATATGACATGTTGGAATGCATAAATATTTTTTGCAGACTCACTTGCTTGTGCCATTCCTGCCGCACCCATCTGTCCACCTGATGCTTGTAATTGTTGTAATTGAGTTTGCATATCTGCTGGTAATAAACTCATACCAACACCAGTTAGTGTAACAACCACAATGATCCACATTAAAAACTGAGTCAATCCAACTGCCCCAATGCCAATAATTTTACCAAGCATGAGTTCAAATGGTTTCACACTACTTACAATCACTTCGGCAATACGACTTGTTTTTTCTTCCATCACACCACGTAATACCATGGTGCCATATATAAACATCGTTATATAAATTAATAGACCACTCGCATAGCCAATGGCCATTGCTAAACCTGCATTGCTTTCTTTACTATTTTTACCTTCATCCTCATATGCCTTCAATTCTGCAATTTGTGCAGATTGATGAATTGAATCCAAAACGTTTTGTTGAATACCTGCTTTTTCCAACATCTGGTCTTCTATCGCTGCATTGATTTTTCCGCTAATGGATTCTTGTAAATTAAATCCCATCGATTTCTTAGATCTTAAAATATAATCTGCTTTTTGATCCCCTTCAAAAACAGGCATGATTAAAATATCAGAGTAACCTTTTGATTGATAGTTGCTCGTATCCACATCTTTTGGGAATTCAAATTTAAGTTGGTTACTATTTTTAAGTTTATCCTTAAAAAAATTATTTGGATCAACGACCGCGATCTTGCGTTCTTCGGTGCCTTTAAACGAAAAATAGGCAGATCCTACTATTAATCCTACCATTAATAATGGCACTAAAAAAGTGACCATTAAAAAACGTTTATTTTTTACTCTTGTAGTGTATTCTCTTTGTATGATGAGCCAAATCTTATGCATAAAATATTTTTAAGTATGAACTATGTTTAAATGTTTTGAAAAGCCCTTGCTTTTGCATGCGTATCTTCTACTAATTGAATGAAAATGTCGTTTAAGCTAGGTAGCACTTCGTTGTAGCTTACAATTGGAATTTGTTGCTCAATTAAATATTTTAATACTTCATTGGATGCAACCGCTTGACTAAGCTTCACTAAAATTTTATTTGGATTTTTATCTGCTTTGTCGATAATAGTGAATAAGGCATTGTCTTTGATCAATTCCGGTTGACTTGTTTCAATTGCAAATATGTATTCTTTAAATTGCTGCTTAATT
>CAIZLI010000168.1 GCA_903933765.1 uncultured Bacteroidota bacterium | reverse complement strand
CTAGCCATCCAATTGCCATTTAATTTTACTTCTGAACCAATTTTGATATTGATATTATTTTGATAGGTATTTTTTATTATGTAGTTAAGGTCATTATAATAGCTAACTACATCTTGGTTATTGTCATTGGAATAAAAACGGGTACCTGCATATTTTACCCATTCAATATCTGCACTAATAAAACCCAATGGTTGGGTAGGCTTACTTGGATTTGCAAAAAAGTAACTTGTACTTACAATGGCTTTTGCAGGTGTTGCCATTGTGTAATCGTAACTTGCTGGATAAAAATTATTTTTATAATTATTCATTAAATCAGATGAGCTTAATCCATTCGGTAAAGCATTGCTATAAATTTCGGCACTTATTGCATCTCTGAAACTAATTAATTGTGGTGTGTGATAAGTAAATCCAAAACGTAAGTAAGGTTCTGCTTTATAAATCAAACCAAATTTAGCACCTAATCCAAAACCTTTGGAACTGCTTTCTTCGTAAAAATCAAAATGACCAGTTTCGCCAAAATAATTGGTCTTGCTAAAGTTGATCATTGGCAAGTTTAAACTAGCTCCTAAGTATAATTTATCTTCAATATTTCCGCCCCAGCCAAACGCAAGTTCATTATATCCGCCTTTGGTAATGACATCATTTGTTTGATTCAAGTTACCCATTGGGATAGTGGTTCTGTAATCTGTGATATCCCCATTCTTATCAAAAATTGGTGTGACTAAATTGGATTGTATAGCAAGTGAGCTACCATAAATAAAATTTTGTTGTGCAGCACTTAAGCTTGATTCAGTATCATATAATTGATCTGCAAATTTTTCCGTGAAACTGGAATAAGTATTTTTACCAGAAAGTGTGTAATGGTTGTTGTAGTCTGCAATCTGCGTGTATGAAATTGAAAAGGCAGTGCTGGTCCAATTATTTTTTTTACGTCCATCTGCTAAAACAACGCCTAAGTTACCTAGGTTTATTTTGTTAGCCGATACGGATGTGTTGGTATTGAAATAGTCAACGCTATTTGTTTTATTTGAAAATTTCGAGGTCAATAAAAATTCACTTGATTTATAAAATCCCAAACCAGCTGGATTGATATGTGAAGATGACATATCGCCACCCAAGGAACCCATGGCACCGCCCAGTGCATTGCTTCTTGGTGTGCCATTTGGGGCAAACCAAGAATACTTTAATACATCATCTGGGTCTTGTGCAAATGCATTTAAGCTGAATCCTAATAAACCAAATAGTAATATTTTTTTCATAATAGTTTGTTACTTTTTTGTAAACGAGTTTAAATAATATGGATATCATTCAAACCAGCATGTATTTTTTGCTTGATTAATTACCGCCGCCACCTCTTGTTCTTCCGCCGCCAATGAATCCACCACCAGAAGAACTTCCGCTTGATCCACTTCCTGAAGATGCAGGTGCGCTATAGCTAGGACTTGAGGAGCTTCTGTTAGGTGTGCTATTTTGATAAGAGTTGTTAGAATTATTAGGCGTTGAATAATTTTTTGATGAATTATTAAAACTTGCTGCTCTTGCACTTGTAGTAGTAGTCATCACTCTTTTTACTAAACTACCAAAGCTACTTACACTAGGCTGTGTGGAATTGCTATTGCTATTTGATCTTGAAAAGCCAGTACCCACATTATTACTAGAAACTGAATTGCTATTGATACTTCTAAAGCCTGCTGGTGTATTTGATCTAGCACCTACATTGCCATTACTATTTGAATTTGCAAAATTGCCATTTTCTCTAACATCACCTGATCTTCTAAATTGTCCAATATTTTTCATG
>CAIZLI010000167.1 GCA_903933765.1 uncultured Bacteroidota bacterium | reverse complement strand
GTGGGAAATGGAACAACAATCGACCACATTCAAGTGACTTATGCAAAAGATGATGCTTATGAGTGGTTTGGTGGTACAGTAAACTGTAAGTATTTGATTGCTTATAAAACACAGGATGATGATTTTGACACAGATTTTGGTTATGCTGGTAATGTTCAATTTGGTATCGTGTTAAGAGATTCAGCGATTGCAGATATCTCTACATCTGAAGCATTTGAATCAGATAATGATGGTAAAGGATCTACTTTATCTCCAAAAACATCTGCTGTATTTTCAAACATTACTGCGATTGGACCAAGAATTGATCCAATATCTGGGAAAGGAAATAGTTTATACAGAGCTGGTGCACATATCAGAAGAAATACTGGTATCTCTATCATGAATTCTATTATTGCTGGATGGCCAGTAGCGATTCAATTTGATGCATCCACTGGTACTGCAGTAGATAAGAATATTGATGATAGCACAATCAGAATTAAGAATACTACGTTTGCAGGTAACACTGAAAATATTAAATATACTGTAAGTGGAACACCAACTGGCGCTTCAAGTGCAAGTTTATTGACATGGTTTTCAAATCCTTTCTTCGGAAATACCATCTTGAATACGGCTGGTCCAGATGTGTTGAAATTAATTCAACCATTTAACTATACCAATCCTGATTTTACACCATTTGCAAATGCGAATACAAGTACAGCTAATATTGCTTCTACTTTAGGAAGTTTAGGAATCGGTGTTCATTTAGATTATAGCAAGAATGGTGCTTTCACAGATGCAAAATTACAAAACGCATTCTTTGAGAAAGTAACATTCAGAGGTGCAGTAGCAACATCGGGTGTGAATCAAACTTGGTGGAAAGGTTGGACAGTTTGGAAATAGTGATTGTATTTAAAAATTTAGATAGATAAAAAAATACCCTCGCAATTTGCGAGGGTATTTTTTTTAAATCCTTTGATTTTTTATGAATCCCGTTTTATAAATAATTTATTTATGGGATTCAAAATCAAATCTTATCCGTTAAATGCTTCAGATACACCTTTGTGTAAAATCTTGCCAGCTCTTATGTTCAATCCTTTTGCCAATGCTTGATTCTCGGCACATGCAATTTCCCATCCTTTGTTTGCAATCGCAAGCGCGTATGGTAAAGTGGCTTGTGTTAAAGCTCTAGTGCTAGTTTGAGGCACAGCACCTGGCATATTTGCTACGCAATAATGCGTGATGCCATCTATCGTGAATACTGGATTTTCGTGTGTGGTTGGCTTACAAGTTTCAATACATCCGCCTTGATCCACCGCTACGTCTACAATCACAGAACCTGCTTCCATTAATTTTAAATCTGCTTGCTTTACTAAGTGTGGTGCTTTTGCGCCATGTAATAAAACTGCACCAATTAATAAATCAACCGTAGGTAATTTTTCTTTGATTGCTAATAAAGTAGAATATTGCGTCACTACATTCGCAGGCATCACATCCGATAAATACCTTAGTCTAGCTAAGTTGGTATCCATGATCGTTACATGTGCACCCAATCCTGCAGCCATCTTAGCAGCTTGTGTTCCCACAATACCACCACCAATCACCAATACTTCTGCTGGCTTCACACCTGGCACACCACCTAATAATTTTCCTTTGCCACCGAAAGGCTTGCCTAAATAATAAGCACCCACATTCACTGCCATTCTTCCTGCCACTTCTGACATCGGCACTAACAATGGTAATGAGCCATCTGGTAATTCAACTGTTTCATATGCGATACATACTGCATGCGTTTTCATCATCGCTTCTGTTAATTCTTTAGAAGCAGCAAAGTGGAAATAAGTAAATAAGATTTGACCAGACTTGATCAATCCATATTCTGCAGCCAAAGGCTCTTTTACTTTCACGATCATTTCTGCAATGGCGTACACTTCGGCTGCGGTTGGCAAAATTTGCGCACCCACCGACACATAAGCCTCGTCAGAAAATCCTGATCCAGCACCAGCATTTGTTTCAACATAAACAGTATGGCCTTGTCTTGACAAAGCATCCACACCTTCAGGGGTTAAACCTACACGGTACTCCTGGATCTTAATTTCTTTAGGAACGCCAATAATCATAGTATTAGTTTTATTTCTGTATAAAGTTCTGTAAAAAGGAAATATTATTAATTAAATGAAATAATACAGTAAATAATGCTTTAAAAATTCAAATAAATAGAAATTAGCAGTAAATTTGAGCCAGAATTCGCCTTTTCACCGAAATTATTACGCTTTACAAATTGTAGTTTATGAACTTAGATCCAATTGATCTTGCCATTTTAGGCATTTTACAAAAAAATGCACTGGCCACTTTAAAAGATATTAGTGCCGAAATTAATCTTTCAGTGAGTCCTACCCATGACCGCATCAAAAGATTAGAAGCAGATGGGGTGATTGCCAACTATGTAGCTTTGATCAATCGAAAAAAAATTGATTTAGGCATGGTCGTATTTTGTCATGTTACCTTAGACAAGCAAACCAAAAATAATTTCGCAGAATTTGAACAAATCATTTTACAATTTGATGAAATCATTTCATGCAGTTTAGTTTCTGGTAGTTTTGATTATTATTTAAAAGTGGTGACCAAGGATGTAGAGACTTACAATCAATTTTACCAAGAAAAACTAGCGGTCCTTCCAATGGTTGCGCATATCAATAGTTTATTTGTGATGGATGAGATTAAAACAACCACTGCATTGCCACTTTAATTGATTTAGCAATAATTGTAATACATAACATTCAATTTTTTATTTTTTACAATTCAATTATTAAATAGTTGAATTTAAATGTCAATCCTCAACGTTTTAGATATGTATAATATTCCTCATTTCAAAGCCAGCAATCATCAACAAGTCCTTGACTTTATGCAGGCCAATCCTTTTGTAACCATTTGTGGTGTAGACAGCAAAGGGCTTCCAGTAGCCACGCATATCCCTATTTTAATAAAAGTAGAAAATGATATCATCACCATTAGTGGTCATATCATGCGCAAACAGGATCATAGCACTGCTTTTGAAGTGAATAAAAATGTATTGGTTATTTTTTCGGCACCTTCTGCATTTGTGAGTGCCAATTGGTATACGACAAAAAATATGGGGAGCACTTGGAACTATCAAACCGTGCATGCAAGAGGACAATTGGAAATAAAAGACGAAACGCATTTAAGAAATTTACTGACCGAATTGACTTTGTATTTTGAAAAAGATGCAGATGCGCCAACGCAAGTAAAAAATTTATCTCAGGAATACATGGAACAAAACATGAAAGCCATTTATTCATTTGATATTGTCGTCAATGACTTACAGCATGTGTTTAAGCTCAGTCAAAATAGAGACGAGGCCTCGCATACAAATATTCAGAACGAATTAAATAAAGGAGACGCTGCTTGTAAGCATATGGCAGCAGTTATGAAGGCTCAATCAGGTCCCAAAGATTCCCATAAAGATCTTTAAAGACAGCCACTGTTCCATAAGCTTCGACATGTGGAGGGATCGTAAACTCTACACCTTTAGCAGTATAGTTTTCAAAGTCGCGGTAAAAATCATCGGTGTATAAAAATAAAAATACACGTCCTCCAGTTTGATACCCAATACTTTTTTCTTGTTCGGGTGTGGCCGCTTTTGCAAGCAATAACATGCAACCATTGTTTGCTCCAGTTGGTTGTACCATCACCCAACGTTTGGTTTCAGAAAGCACCGTGTCTTCTATTAATTTAAATCCAAGGGTGTTGGTATAATACTGAATGGCTTCGTCATAATCGCGAACCACCACTGCAATATGTGCTAGATGTTGTTGCATGGATCAAATATACAATTTGTATAAACATCTTGAATCAATCTCTTTGTATCTTTACTTACAAATAAGCGCTATTCATTTATAATTATTTTCACTAATTTATGACTCCAGTAAAAAACATCATTTTCGATTTAGGCAATGTCTTGTACGATATTGACTTCAATAATATGTATGCGCAATTTGATGCATTAGGTGTTCCTAATTTTCAAAATCATTTTACACTCAACAAATGTGATCAATTATTTTATGATGTAGAAAAAGGATTCATCGACCAAGCAGGATTCTGTGAGGGCTTCAATCAATTATACAATTTGTCATTGAGTCATGCTCAAATTATATCCGCTTGGAATTCCTTATTAGTTGGATTTAGAAAACAGGGCATAGATTGGATCAAAGCAAATCAAGAAAAATTCCCCATGTTTCTATATTCCAATACCAATCAGATTCATTGCGAATATGTGCTTCCTCAATTTGAACGTGAAATAGGTGGGGATTTCGAAAAGCTATTTAAAAAACCATATTATTCTCACCATATGGGGATGCGCAAGCCAGACCCCGCTTCTTTTCAATATATTTTAGACCAAGAAGGGCTTAACGCTGCTGAAACTTTATTCAGTGACGATAACGAGCCCAATATCATTGGAGCTGCTTCGATAGGATTACAAGTATTGTATTTACAACCAGGCATGTTCATTGAAACGGAATTGCCTAAATTACTTGGACAATAATCCATCCTTAATTCTAACAAAGGGGCTAAATGGGGACGAATGGGTTTCAAAAAGAGCCTAAATATTACTTAACCTCCTCAAAATCAATGTAATCGGCGTCTTTTTTTGCTGAATCCTTAGGCACTTTTGGAGCCTCTTTAGGGGCATTTTGGTTCGTAAATCCAGAATAATTGGCGTTTTGCTCCTGTGCTTCGGCCATTTTGCGTTGCATTTCCTCCATATTTTGGCGTACGGTCTTTACCCCTTTACGCACAGGGAGTACCACATTAAAGATCAATTTATACAAGAGATAAATCAGGAATCCGTAAATCAATAGCTTGGTCATACCACAAAAATACGTCCAGATTGAATAAAATTGGGTGATTTCATCCGCTTTTATTACCTTTGGTCTAGAATATGCAGAGAAATGAAGGGAACGAAATCGTTCCCTTCTTCTTTTTTAAGTATGGAAGTAAACGAATTAAAAGACAGGGTTTATACCTTATTAGAGCCTTTTTTACAAGAGGATCCAAG
>CAIZLI010000166.1 GCA_903933765.1 uncultured Bacteroidota bacterium | reverse complement strand
TTCGACTCTCTCGGTTGGCAGCCACTAAAGGCTTCTTGATGATGGGTCAAAGATACAAAATAAATAAAAACGAACCGAATAAATTCGGTTCGTTTTCTTAATTCACATTAAATGAATCTAACTACCATTTTAAATGGCTAATGACATCGCGCATGCTCCATAAGAAAAAAAATGGCAAGGCTGTATTTAATAGAATCATAAAATATATAGAATATTTCAATAAGTGAAAGGGGCTTCTAGGGGGGCCTTCCAATTGGTAAACCAATCGAAGCATAAAAATAATGAAATAAATAAATAATGGAAAAATTAAGAAGAAGAAGAAGACAAAATAATATCCACTATCATACATATGCTTTCTAAAAGAATAAGCATTCATCCAACTAATGATAGATACAACAAAAAATAAGAATAATTTCTTATTTTCTAAATTTTTAATTTTGTTTCTGAATGTTTTCATAAATAATTTAATTTCCGTTTTTTCTAAAAATACATGCTTTATAATTCAATGCACAAACTTTTTGATCGTTCATGTATATAGTTACTGCTACTAGATATGCAGTTGTACCTGATAAAAAACCACCGTAAGCTGCTCCATAACCTGCTCCGATCAAATTGCCAACACCAGGAAATACTGTCCCAGCAGCGAATCCAGCAGTCGCTCCTCCAACAATCCCGCTACTAACATACAATAAGAAATTTGATGTATAAGTCGAGTTCGCATTTGTCATACATATTTGATACTCAAAACAACAAGACTCAGTACATCCAGGACCAGCACCTGCACCTCCACCACCGTCCATATCCAAATCCATTTCCAGGTTTGCAATTTGAGAATAATAATGAAACTGTGCTAAGATCCAATCTGCATTGTCTGTCCAGAGTCCACTACTACTTTTTTGACTGGCTTTTTCGAGCGAACTAATTTTATTTTTAATAAAAATATTTCTCGCCTCATTCAATTGGTTCATTTTTGCTTTTGAAACCACGGTGTCCTTACCAAGAAAGGTCTTCTTTAATTCTCCAGAATTCGTACTGATTATATTTGAAGCTTTTTGTAAATCAGCAAAATTATTAAAGTGATACAATTCTGTCAGCTCTTTTTGAAGGACCAGACTGGTTGGATTTTCATTGATTGCAATCAGTAATCTAGCAGCTTCATCATTGATCTCTGCTTTAGTTCTTTTGTCTTTGTATACTATTTGTAAATACAAAGGGTCGAATCTTGCAATCGTTTCATTCAATTCGTCAAAGAGCGGTGCCGATAGTGGCGCAGGCAAATTTTGTTCTGGAGGATCATTTAATGGACCCGGCTGATCTTTTTTTGAACAAGCATTTAGAAAGAGCAAAGACAGTAATAAGATAGTTGTAAACAGTGATGATTTTTTCATGCTATTATTTTTTACACTTACACTGAATTGTATAAGTTGATAGCATTAAAATAAAAAATCAATGAACTGCTTTACTGCGTAAAAATACGCTCAAAAATTGCAGCATAAAAAATATATTTAAAAATAGAAAATAGGCTAATAAGCAATGCTGTAAAGCATTGTAGGTTTTAGAAAGTAGTCGAAATTTTTCTATTTTATTTTACAAAAAATACTGCGGGAACTGGTCTTTGTCCAGTTGGATCGGAGGGCTTGATGGTTTCTTTTCCGTTGATCAATAAACAACTGCTTCCACCGCCATCTAAATTAATGGCTTCTACCGCGCCCAAATCTATAAATATTTGTGCAGTCTCTGTGAGCGTAGTGCCCACTGCAATATTTTTCATACGACCTTGCACTGCTAATAAAATTAAATAGCCGTCTTTCGTATAGCCCATCGCAGTGCGCGGATGATGGTCTGCTATCGCTTTACCTGCAAATTTCTTTTCTTCATTGTTTGAAATAAAAATAGCCCCGTCTTTCACCAATACTGGTCCGCCGCCAACTGCCCAATTTAGTTTCCATTTTTTTAAATTGGCAACTGCCTCCTCGTTCAATGCTAATTTTGCATTTTTATTTTTGATTGGTGTCATTGGATTTTGTTGGTATAAAACCTGCTTACTATTAGAATCGGTATAGGTATAAGCAATATCCATCTTACCATTTTTCTGCATGCCCATTGCAGAGTTCAAGACATGTGTATACGTTAAAGTGTCTTTCCCCTTACCTTCTATATCTTGTTTATTCAATGCCAGTAAATTTCCACGATGGACCAATACATTTAAATTGGTGTTGTTTTTGAATTCAAAAAAAGATGCGTTCATCACAACCACTGGCTGGACCAATCGCTCATAAAAAGCAGACGGGGTAAAGCGTCTATATAAAGTGGTGTCCACACCCATTTGTAGATTAGGTGCATTGGTATTAATAAGCACATAATAGGCCTTAAAAGCGCTGTCATTTAAAGTAGCCGAAGTAGATGCAAAAACTTGAATGGTATTTGTTGTGAGACTAAACTCATTTGAAACATTTTTCCATTCCAGCTTTTGAGCCATTACAGGCATTGCTAGTAGGGATAAGCAAAAAATAAGAAGGATAAATACAGGATAAAAAATTGACTTACTGAATTTCATGATAGGTTTCATAGGGTTCTGAACTTGTTACCTAAAGTTAAGGGTTCTAGTTAAAATAGTGTAGCTACAAAAAGGCCTCTCATTGCTGAGAGGCCTTTTATTCAAATCTTACTAAAAGTATTCGTTGACTACTTTGTAGAGAACCACATTTCTTTAGTGTGGTAGTCTATTGTAGTTGCACCAATTCTGTTTAACTCATTGATGTTCCAAACATATTCAGAGTTAAATCTTGGACGCATTCTGTATGCCATTTTTCCACCATTGTCTTGGAACAAGTCTGCTGCTGCAGGAAGTGTAAAGCCTGTATACACTTGAACACCAGTTGCATCCTTGTCTGTATAATGGTATCTACGCATATCTACCCAAGTTTCAAAAGTACCATGTCCCCATAGGGCAATGTATTTTTGTAACATGATCATTGGTAATGTTAAGCTTGTTGCACTTGCAGGAACCACTGCTGTATTTGCTAAGAAAGCATCTCTTTTAGCAGCAGTTAATAAATCTGCAGTTGGCACATTCGTGTTGTAGTTCGCCATTAATAAGTCAAAGTGCTTTGAGATACCCTCTTTGTAAGCAACTAAAGCCGTTGCTTTATCTCCTTTAATGAAAGCAGCTTCAGCGCGTATAAACGCCATTTCGGTAGCAGTCATCACAGGGAAAGGTGCACTATTTCTAAATATAAAGCGACAATTCACATCAGTTGCAGGTGCTGTATTAACCGTTCCTGTTGCTTGAGAAACACCATGGAAACTTTCTGGACGATCCGCGCCAGCCAATACTAATTGTCCTTTCACTGGCTCAACACCTTTGAAAGTACCATTCGTGTTTTTTCTTAATAAATAAATAGCTCTTGGATCTGCCACACCACTAAACGCAGGGTTTAATCCACTCATTAAATCGGCAATGAATGCAGATTGTCTAATGGCAGTTGGAGTTGCTACAGTAGCACTTGCTAAGTTATTTCTAAATGGTCCAAGGAAATTATTGGTTGCACTCACAGTTGTTGCAGCGAACTTTACCAAAGCATCATCTGAAGTTTCTTTCATTGCAAGATTCGTATAATACAATACTGAATCTGCTTTGTAGATGGATTTATTAGATAAGTGATGATGTGTTCTAGCCAATACGCCATACACAAATTTCTTCCACTTAGCTACATTGCCACTATACAAGAAAGCATCACCCTTCGCCAATGCTGCTTGACTTCCATTCTCACCTGTTTTATTTAATAAATCCAGTGCTTCAAAAGAAAGTTTTCTTGCATGCATATACACTTCTTCTTGAGTGTCATACTTAAATGTAATTAAGTCTGTATTGAAAGCGTCTTTCAAAATCACTTCACCATGGTAATCGGTTAATGTTAACCAACTCCAAGCAAAAATGGCTTTTCCAACACCCGCTAATTCCCATTGCTTATTTTCCAAAGCCCATTCAATTAATTTAACATTGTTTTGTCCAATATCATAATAATGAGAGCGCCAGAAAGACTGTGCAACGTCAGCATTGGTGTGACCCATTCTATCAAAATTACTTTGCGTTCCAGAAAAAGCAAAGTTTTGAACATATGCGCCAATATATCTAAGGTCATGCATTGGTCCGTGTCCACCATAGTTTCCAGCCATTGAGGCTACAATCTGAGGCATTAAAGTTTCTGGAGCCACCTTCACATCATAGTTCGGGTTTTTATACGCCTCGTCTATTTTTTTAGAACAAGACACCGCTAAAACAATCAGCGCGCTTAGTACTAAAAG
>CAIZLI010000165.1 GCA_903933765.1 uncultured Bacteroidota bacterium | reverse complement strand
TTCAGCAGCACGCATAGATGTTTTTTCTAAGAACATCGCACCACCTTTTGAAATTGGAGTACTTACTAAAGTTTTGAACAATGGATTATCACCTAAGAAACCAGTTGGTCTACCAGCATCAGCGTTTGCTCTAGCACCTGCATGGGCAGCCTGCTGATTCAAACCATTGCTTAATAATGTAGAATAAGTAGCAGCATAAACAGGATACCATGTTGTACTTGGCTTCCATGCTTCATTGAAATAACGAGCTGCAATTGTTGAGTTAAATGACGCACCTGAATTCTCTAAAGTTGTATAAGCTCTGAAATACCAATTTCTAGACTTTAATTCAAATTTGTACTGAGCCATGCTGAAATCCTTAATTGAATAACGGTCACTTCCTGTATACACCGTATTTCCAGAACCGTTATAGGCAGCAAGAGATGCTTCAATATTGTTATTGATTTTGTAGTGGATAGAACCTTGGAATTTCACGTTCAATGCGGTTGGATCTACGACATCCTTTTCGGCATATCCAGTTCTACTCACATTTACATTATTGAAATAACCTCTTTTGTCACCCCATAAGAATGCAGCATTTGCACCTAAGGCAGCACCACCAGCACCAGTTAAGAATGCTTGGTAAGAAGCTAATGTTGGATATAAAGCAGCTGCATTGTATAAACTATTGAAAGTGGCAGTACCAACAGCTGATCCTAAAGAACCTACTAAAGATTGTAATACACCGCTTTTTACTGCAGCACCAACACCAGCTAAATTACTTGTTGTTTCATCACCATAAAAGTTAACACCATCGTAGTTTGGATCTGACTCTCTAGATCCAGGAATGGTTTGACCAAGTTGTGTACCAGTTGTTCTAGAATAGTTTTGAGCACTTGTCGCTCTCCAGTCATCTGCTTCTGTATATTGCATACTGAATTTATAAGCAAAACGATCTCCAATTTTCTTAGCAAAACGTACTGTCCAGTCTTTATATGGAGCCAATGCGCGTTGCTTATTGTCAACGTGATTGATACCTTGTTTTACTTGGAAACTTAAGCCTTGGTATTTAAACGGATTTTTACTGTTAATTAAAACAGTACCATTCATACCACCTTGTCCATACAAAGCAGAAGAGGCACCTGGTAATAATTCAATATTATCAACGTCTAATTCTGTTAAACCAATAATACTAGCCACTGAGAAGTTTAAACCTGGCGCTTGGTTGTCCATTCCATCAACGAATTGATTTAGACGGCTGTTACCACTACCATTGAAACCTCTTGTACTGATACTTTTAAAAGTTAAACTGGCAATGTTCACATCCACCCCTTTTAAAGTACCCAATAAGTCATAATAGTTAGACACTGGTGCATTCTTAATTGTAAGATTGCTGATTCTTTCAATCGTCACTGGAGATTCTAAAATACGCTCCGCAACTCTTGAAGCCGCAACAACAACTTCAGAACCTAAAGTAAAAGCTTGTTTTAAACTTACATCCACTTTAGATGTCCCAGCATTCACCACTTGCTCTTGGTTTTCAAAACCAACTGAGCTAAAAACCAATGTATACGGTGCTTTTTGAGCCACATTTAATCTGAAAGTACCTTTATCATCTGTATAGGTTCCAACAGATGAGCCTTTCACTGTAATAGATACAGCAGCAAGCGTTTCGCCACTAGTTGCACTTTTTACAGTTCCTGTGATTGTTCCTGCATTTTGAGCCATCGCACTCATTGCTGTTAAAGCAAAGGCACAAAAAAGGCTAAAACGAGTTAGTAATCTTGTCATAAATAATTGTTTTTTAATTGAATTGTACCTCAAAATACCAAATTGTTAGCAAATCAGAAAAAATTATCAAAATACTGTTAAAGTTTTTATTTTCGTAGCATGAACCCAAACACCATCCCAGGTCTTTTGAACACCTACCACGGCAAGGTAAGAGATGTCTATTACATTGAAAATGAACTACTTGTAATGATAGCAAGTGATCGAATCTCTGCATTTGACGTCATTTTGCCAAAACCAATCCCTTTTAAAGGACAGGTTTTAAACCAAATTGCAGCCTATATGCTGGAAGCGACCAAGGATATTTGTCCAAATTGGCTCATCAGCACCCCTGCACCCAATGTAGCCATTGGTAAAAAATGTACCCCATTTAAGATCGAAATGGTGGTTAGGGGCAATTTAGTGGGACATGCATGGAGAACTTATCAGGCTGGTGGAAGGACACTTTGTGGTATAACACTCCCAGAAGGATTAAAAGAAAATGATTTTTTTCCAAGTCCCATCATTACCCCATCCACCAAAGCAAGTGAAGGACATGACGAAGACATTTCAAAAGAAGCCATCATTGCAGAAGGATTGGCCTCGGCTGAGGATTGGGCTATTTTGGAAAAATATGCACTTGCACTTTTTGAAAGAGGAAAAACCATTGCTGCAAAAAGAGGACTGATCTTAGTTGATACAAAATACGAATTTGGAAAAATTGGGGATACAATTTATTTAATGGATGAAATTCATACCCCTGACTCTTCTAGGTATTTTTATGCAGATGGATTCGAAGCAAGACAAGCCAGTCAAGAAAAGCAAAAACAATTGAGTAAGGAATTTGTAAGAGAATGGTTGATTGAAAATAATTTTATGGGCAAGGAAGGACAGACTGTTCCAGAAATGTCAGAAGAATGGATTCAAACTATCTCGAAAAGATATATAGAATTGTATGAACAAATTATTGGTGAAGCATTCAAACCTGAATCAAAAACGGAAGCTGTAACATTTGAATTGATTCGTGACAATTTGAATACTTTAGGAATACATTAAATAAAATCCCGGCCTTGGTCGGGATTTTATCATTCATCTATTATTTGACTTCAATATCAATCCCTAATCTCGGCCTTAATCTTTCTTTGGCTTTATTAAACACTTGCATCCCCTTCTTAACCCCTTTTCTCAATGCTTCTTGGGCTTCTAAAGGTAAATGATAAACTTCTTTACAAGCAGTGGTGCAACATCCATCAAAAGCTGTTGCGCATGCTTCGCATTGTATAAACAGCAAATGACATGCATCATTTTTACAATTGGTATGCGTATCTGCTGGTTGACCACATTGGTGGCAACTTGCAATAATATCATCGGTAATTTTTTCACCTAGTCGATCGTCGAACACGAAATTTTTACCTTTGAATTTACTTTCTAATCCAGCTGCTTTTATTTCATTGGCATAATGAATCACACCCCCTTCTAAATGATATACATTTTTGAACCCCTCGTGTAACATATAAGCACTTGCTTTCTCACAACGAATTCCACCGGTACAATACATGATGATATTTTTATCCTTATGTGGTTGCATCATTTCTGCAGCCATTGGTAATTGATCTCTAAAAGTATCGGAAGGAATTTCAATGGCATTGTCAAAATGCCCTACTTCATATTCATAGTGATTGCGCATATCTATCACAATGGTATCAGAGGATGCCAATAATTGATTCATTTGTTCGGCATTCACATACTTCCCTTTATTTTCCATGCTAAAATTGGGATCTTCAATGCCGTCGGCAACCACTTTCTCTCTTACTTTAATTTTCAATACCCAAAAACTTTTTCCATTGTCATTCACTGCCTTGTTCAAACGAATGCCTTTGAGTGGTTGAATTGAAAAGAGGTAGGTTTTAAATGCTTCGAATAAATGAGTAGGCACACTAATTTGTGCATTGATCCCTTCTGTCGCAATATAGATTCGGCCAAATACCTGTATCGCATTCAATGCTTGGTACATTTCGTCTCTAAATTGAACCGGATCTGGAATGGGGAAATACTGATAGAAACTAATTGTCGTACGCTCGAAATCCTCTTCATAGAGTTTCTGTTTCAATTCTTTGTTTGAAACACGGTTGTGCAGTTGTGCCATATGGATTTAATTTAAGCTCAATTACAGATTAAGCAAATTGACCCCAAAGGTAAACTTATTCAGGTTTCCTAACAAATGATCCAGTCAAGGAAGCCAATCCTCCTAATAAAGCCCCTACAAATGCTGTAACAAGGATTAAAGCAATATAGGAACCACCAAGAGGAAGTATCTGTGCTACTTTGGTAGATAGAATATGGTTGTTCGCTAAGTCAATCCCAAAAGCCAAGCCAGCCCATAAAGCACCAACACCTAAGGC
>CAIZLI010000164.1 GCA_903933765.1 uncultured Bacteroidota bacterium | reverse complement strand
TGAGCATGGCGCTAGAATGACTGCGATGGATAAAGCAAGTGAAAACGCCAACGAATTGTTGAAATCATTGAAAATATCTTATAACCGTGCAAGACAAGCGGCCATTACGACTGAATTAACAGAGATCGTGAGTGGTGCAGCTGCATTAAACGGATAAGCAAAAGCATTATGGAAATAAGTCAAATCATTCCGCACATTGAAGCCTTGGTTTTTGCAAGTGATAAAGCATTGAATGCGAATGATATCACAGAATTGATCAATACAGCTTTTGGTTTCCTAGAAGAACGCATCTCGCTTGAACAAGTGGAAGCTGCTTTAGAAGGCATCCAAGAAAAATATAGCACAGAATACTATCCATTTGAATTAAAGCAAAGCGGTGGCGGATGGCAGTTTTTAACCAAGCCTAGTTTCCACAGCACCATTGCACAATTGAATGGCGATAAGTTTTTGAAGCGTTTATCCAATGCTGCATTAGAATCATTGGCCATCATCGCTTACAAGCAACCTATTACCAAAGGGGAAGTAGAAGCCATTAGAGGTGTGAACAGCGACTATTCTATGCAAAAATTATTGGAGAAGGAATTGATCGTAATTAGTGGTCGTAACGAATTGCTTCCAGGTAAGCCATTGATCTATTCTACTTCTAGAAACTTCATGGACTATTTTGGTATTAACTCAACCGAAGACTTACCAAAGATTAGAGAAGTATTGGCAGACCAGATTGTGGAAGCCACTGTGATTAAGCCAGAAGATTTTACAGACAATAGCGTATTTGAGCAAACATCAGATGCTTTAGCCGAAGAAAACGAACAAGCAGAGACGCCTAATACCGAAGCAGAAACTGGAGATTTTACCGCTGAATCAAACGAAGAAGATGACAGTCCTGAAAGTCCTATAGCATAAGTATGATCCTATTTCCTTTCATGGATTTTTCATAAAAATATTGAACTTTGATACGGCCAGAACCTAGTTCTGGCCGTATCTTTATAGCATGAACGCAAGTCTTTCTTATTCATTGTTAAATGCTGCTGCAGAAAAATTTGGGACACCATTGTATGTGTACCATGCAGAGCAGATCGAACAGCAATATCAAAATTTACAAGCACAGTTTGAGTCAACCCAAACTAAATTTTTTTACGCATGTAAAGCATTGACCAATGTCCATATTTTAAAAGTGATTAAAGAAATGGGCTGCAATATTGATTGTAGTTCTATCAATGAAGTGAAACTAGCTTTGCATGTTGGTTTTTTGCCAAATAATATTTTATATACAAGTAATAGTGTGGATTTTGACGAAATAAGCACTGCTGTTGAATTAGGGGTGAATGTAAATATTGACAGCTTATCTAACTTAGAAAAATTTGGTCAAAAATTTGGTGCTACAAAATCCATTGGGGTGCGCATAAGACCGGATGTGATGGCAGGTGGTAATTTAAAAATTTCAACTGGTCATATTAAAAGTAAGTTTGGTATTCCACTTACACAATTGGATGCATTAAAACTGATCCAAGAAAAATATAAAATCAATATCCGCACTTTACATATCCATACTGGAAGTGAAATTAAAGATGTGGCGGTTTTCATGAAATCTGCAGATGTGTTTGATACCCTATTGCCCCATTTCCCTTCTGTGGAAGTGCTAGATTTTGGGGGTGGATTCAAAGTGCCTTACGCACCGGATGAACAAGGCACAGACATGGCTTTATTAGGTGCAGAAGTGAATAAGGTGATGAAGCAATTGTCTGAAAAGTTTGGACGCAATTTCACTGCATGGTTTGAGCCAGGTAAATACATGGTGAGCGAAGCTGGATTTTTTATTGCCAAAGTCAATGTATTAAAAACTTCGGGAGAGATTATTTTTGCTGGCTTAAACACAGGATTGAACCACCTAATTCGTCCCATGTTTTATGACGCCTATCATCATATCGATAATCTTTCAAGTCCAGAAAATCCACCAAAGCAATATGCAGTGGTTGGTAATATTTGTGAGACAGATACTTTTGCATGGGATAGACCCATCCCCTCCATTACAGAAGGTGATTTATTGGTTTTTTACAACGCTGGTGCCTATGGGTATGAAATGGCCAGCAATTACAACGCAAGATTCAAGCCCGCCCAAGTATTGTATCAAGGTGGTGAAGTAAAACTAATAAGTAGAGCAGATCAGTTTGAGGACCTATTATCTTTACAAGTACCTTTGTAACCTCATGATCGAAATTCAACATATCAACAAAGCATTTGGCGATAAAAAAATTATCGACGACGTAAGTGCGCAGTTTAAACCAGGTAGGTGTAATCTAATTATAGGGGCCAGTGGTAGTGGTAAAACTGTATTGGTTAAATGTATTGTGGATTTAATCCAAGCAGATCAAGGTAAAGTTTTTTTTGATCAGGAAGATTCAGCTGCTTTAAACAAAGCTCAAAAAAAGGCATTAAGAAATAGTATTGGGATGTTATTCCAAGGCAATGCCCTATTTGACTCCATGACGGTCCAAGAAAATGTCAAATTTCCTTTGGACATGTTTAGTGATTTAAATGAAGCCGAAAAATTAGTAAAAGTCAATCAGATTTTAGCACGTGTTCAATTAACAGGTGTCAACGAAAAGTTTCCTGCAGAAATCAGTGGTGGAATGAAAAAGCGCGTTGGTCTTGCACGTGCATTGGTATTAGAACCAAAGTATTTATTCTGCGACGAGCCCAATTCTGGTTTAGATCCTCAGACTTCCATTGTGATAGATCATTTAATTCAAGATCTAACAAAGGAATTTAATATTACTACCCTTGTTGTCACCCATGACATGAATAGTGTGATGGAAATTGGCGAATACATTATCTACTTACATAAAGGGAAAAAAGAATGGGAAGGCAGTAATCAAGACATCATCTTTAGTCAAAATAAATTATTAAACGATTTCATCTTTGCATCTGGATTTTTACAAGACGCAAAAGCCATGCGTATGATGGCACAAAAAAAAATAAATTATGAAAAAAGTAACCACCCTGTTTAGTGTATTCATTGTTAGCTTATTCGCTTCAATGACTTTATCGGCTCAAGGCAATATTGATCCGAATGCGCCTTTCTTAAAAGACAAAAATATTCCAAAATTTACCCTGAATTTGACGACAGGTAAATCCTTTAGCAATACGCAGATTCCAAAGACCAAATATACTTGCATCATCATTTTTAGCCCAGACTGTTCTCATTGCCAAGACGAAGCAACCGAATTAACAAAAAACGCAGACAAGTTTAAGTCGGTCTTCTTTATTTGGAATAGTTATAAGGAAATGGCTGATATTAAAGCCTTTGCAACAAAGTATGGTTTAGATAAACAATCTAATGTGATAGTGGGCAGAGACCCAGAGTTTTCGATTCCGGTATTCTTTAGACCTCGTATGACCCCATTTGTGGCATTGTATGCGAATGGCCAGTTGTTAAAAGTGTACGAACAAGGGGTAAAAGTGCCAGAATTACTTAAAATAATAGGAGGCAAATAACTAACTTTATCCCGTTTAAATCTAGTCAAAACTTAAAATTAAAAGATATGAAAATTACAGTTGTTGGAGCTGGTGCTGTTGGAGCAACTTGTGCAGATAATATTGCACGTAAAGAATTGGCTTCTGAATTAGTATTCTTAGACATTAAAGTAGGTTTTGCAGAAGGTAAGGCGCAAGACATGATGCAGACAGCTGCATTATTAGGTTTTGATACACGCATTATTGGAAGTACCAATGACTATACTAAAAC
>CAIZLI010000163.1 GCA_903933765.1 uncultured Bacteroidota bacterium | reverse complement strand
AGTTTATTAGGTGACTTAATGAATGAGTTGTCCCCAGTTGGAGAACAGGTTAAAAACACCATTAGTTCTTTAGAACTCGTTTTGAATAATGTCAATAAAACATTGAACGACGAGAATATACAAAATTTTAAAGTGATTCTCCAAAATCTTTCAGCAACGACAATTAATTTAAATAAATCACTTGCCTCTATTGAAGGAATGGTCAATCAACAAAATGGTTCTATTGCAAAAACAGCAGATAATTTAAATGCGTTTACTGCTAATTTGAATCAGAACAACCAGAAAATTTCCAACATATTGACTAATCTAGATAGTACCACAAAATCTATTAAGGATGCTGATTTGTATGAGACCATAAAGACCATTCAAGCTACTTTGATTGCATTAAACACAACCATCAGTAAATTAAACAATGGCAACGGAACTGCAGCAAAATTGTTGAGTGATCCAGCCATGTACAATCAGCTTCAAAGTACCATCAAAAGTGTCAATACTTTAGTGGATGATATTAAAGTACATCCTAAACGCTATATCAGTGTTTCAGTATTTGGCAAAAAGGATAAAAGAACCCCTTTGACTAAACCATTATCGGATACGGTGGATCATGAATAAATTTGTGCCTTATATCCTATTGTGCTTTGGCATAATTGTATCTACTCAAGCCAATAGTCAGGATACAACTACTACAATTAAGAATACAGGCAAATTAATCGAATTCCTTTCAGCCGAATCTTACAATATCAAAAAACAAGACAGCCAGGATTTTTTAATCCTTGTTGGACATGTAAAAGTGAGACAAGGAAATACCTTATTGTTTGGTGACAGTATCATATTGAACGCCACAAAAAATAGTCTAGAAGGGTTTGGTAAAGTACATATCAATGATGCGGATTCGGTGCACACTTATGCAGATTATTTAAAGTACGATGGCAACACAAAAAAAGCCAAGTTAAGAAAACATGTAAAATTGACGGATGGACGAGGCACATTAACCACTGACTCACTAGACTATGATGTTTCTATTAAAATTGGCGTGTATAAAAAAGGAGGAAAATTAGTTCGTAATAAGACCATTTTAAAGAGTACAGAGGGCGTTTATTATGGTATCACCAGAGATGTATTATTTAGAAATAAAGTGTCCTTGATAGATCCCGACAATAGCATCTTCACAGATACCTTAGAATACAATACCTATTCCCAATTAGCTAATTTTATTAGTCCCTCAAAAATCATAAGTGGTTCAAGAATTATAAAGACTAAAAATGGTAATTACAATATAGGCACCAAAAAAGGTTATTTATACGAACGATCTTCTATCGACGATAGTAGTTATTTTTTCATTGCAGACGAAATGGCAATTGATGACTCATTGGGCTTAGGTGAATTTAGAGGCAATGCAGTGTATAAATCTAAGGATAGTTTAAGCTTTGATTTATTGGCTAATAATATAAAGACCAATCGTAATAAAGATATTTTATTGGCAACAGAATTACCGGTTTTATTGATCAAGCAACCAAAGGATACAATGTATATTAGTGCAGACACTTTGTACAGTGGCAGGTTAAGTGATTTAAAAAGAAAAATGCCAAGAGCAAGAGCTAAGGAAGGTGTTTTACAAGATTCAAGTTTGAATAAATATTTTGAAGCTTTTCATCATGTGAAAATTTATTCCGATTCGATTCAAGCTGTGGCAGATAGTTTATTCTATGGATTGGCAGACTCGACCATTCGACTGCACAATAATCCCATACTTTGGGTCAATCAAAATCAAATTAATGGGGATACCGTTTATATGCTTTTGAATAATAGGAAGGCTGAGCAATTAAGAATATTAAACAATGCAATGGCCATAAGTCCTGTAGACAGTACCGATTATTTTAATCAATTAAAAGGCAATACAATTATAGTGGATTTTATAGATGGTAAAATTCAACAAATGCAAACCAAGGGTAGTGCAGAAAATATTTATTTCGCGACAGACAATGATGGGAAATTCATAGGAGTGAATCAATCGAATGCACAAATCATCACTATTCAATTTGACAATGATGAGCCAGCAAAAATTATTTATATCAATCAATTGAATGGGAAAATGACCCCCCTATTTGAAGTACCAAAATCTGAATTAAAATTGAGAAACTTTAAATGGTGGAATGACTTACAACCAAAAACAAAGTTTGATATTTTGTCTCCAAAAGCCAATTAATAATTAAGAGGCGTCTGTTTTTTCATACATCAGATAGGCTTTTATAAAACCATCTATCTCACCATCCATTACAGGCCCCACATTCCCCACTTCATAATCAGTACGGTGGTCTTTGATCATTTTATAGGGGTGAAATACATAAGAACGAATTTGACTACCCCATTCTATTTTTTTCTTATTGGCATTGGATGCATTTAAGGCTTCTTGCTTTTTACGCATTTCTTCCTCATACAATCTACTCTTTAGCATCTTCATTGCAATCTCTCTGTTTTCACCCTGTGTCCTTGATTGTTGGCATTCCACAATGATACCAGAAGCGTGTTTTAATCGCACAGCAGTTTCCACTTTATTGACGTTCTGTCCACCCTTTCCTCCACTACGGTAAAACTCCCATTCAATGTCTGCAGGATTCACAATAATTTCGATCGTATCATCAATTAAAGGATATACATAAACCGATGCAAAGCTTGTATGACGTCTTGCATTGCTATCAAATGGTGAAATTCTAACTAAACGGTGCACACCCGATTCTGCTTTTAAAAATCCAAAAGCAAAAGGTCCATCAAACTGAATGGTGGCAGATTTAATTCCAGCGCCATCCCCTTCTTGGTAATCTAAGGATGTGACTGTCCAGCCTTGCTTCTCTCCATACATGGTGTACATTCTTAAAAGCATTTCTGCCCAATCCTGACTTTCAGTACCACCGGCACCTGGATTAATTTGTAAGATCGCTGGTAATTCATCTTCTGGTTGATTGAGTGTGCTTTTAAACTCAGCATCTTCAATAGCCACCATCGCTTGATCAAATGCAATTTTAGTTTCTTCTTCTGTGGCATCTCCTGCTTTCCAGAATTCAAAAAGTACCACAAAGTCTTCGACACTTGTTTCCACTTGCTGGTACATACCAGTCCAATATTCATTTAATTTTATCTCCTTCATCGTGGCGGTTGCACGCTTATTGTCATCCCAAAAACCTGGAGATAAAGAAAGTTGTTTGTCTAAATGTATTTTTTGTAATCGGTTTTCAACGTCAAAGAAACCTCCTCAGGACACTCACTTGGTCCTTCATACGCTTAATCTGCTCAATCGTCATATGAATTCATTTTTATGTTCAATTAAAAAAAGTAACTACAAACCTCATAAGCCGGATTCTGTTTCTAAACTATCATTTATCTAGCCTTAACATTACTGCTAAAGTCTTGCTGCCTACCCTGGGACTCGAACGAGTCGCTCTCAAACGT
>CAIZLI010000162.1 GCA_903933765.1 uncultured Bacteroidota bacterium | reverse complement strand
TGTCCAGCTGCTGCAAAAGCGTTTGCAATGGCAAAACCAATCCCTTTTGAAGCACCAGTAATAATGATATTCATAAATTCATACTTTACTAGATAAAGATAACATGCAAAATGGTAATTTAGCATTTCAATTACCAATTCATCCCATCCTCATGGCCTATAAAGACCTTTTTTTTGACCTAGATCATACCCTTTGGGATTTCGAGACCAATTCTAAAGAAACCATTCAAGAACTATATATCACGCACCGTTTAGCAGACTTAGGCATTGTTGATTTTGATGGATTTTACAGCACTTATTCCGCACATAATCACCGCCTGTGGGATCGATATACCAAGGGCTTTATCAAGCAAGAAGAACTAAGATGGAAAAGGGTATACTTAAGTTTATTGGATTTTAAAGTAGCCAATGAACCATTGGCAAAACAAATGTCACAAGCATATTTAGAGATCTTGCCGAATAAAAAACATTTATTCCCTTATACCATTGAAATTTTAGAATACTTAAAACAGAAGGACTATAAGATGCACCTTATCACCAATGGATTCGAATCGGTGCAATTTAAAAAAATAAAAAACTCGGGGTTACAAGATTATTTTATCGAAGTCATTACCTCAGAAGCAAGTAATAGTTTGAAGCCGCAAAAAGAAATTTTTGAATACGCTTTAAAAAACGCGAATGCAAGTGTTGAGAAAAGTATTATGATTGGAGACAATGAGTCCGCAGATATACAAGGGGGGATCAACATGGGGATGGATACCATTTTTGTGAACCATATTCAAGTTGTGCCAACTGTCCCTGCGACCTATACCATCACGCATTTAAAAGAATTGGAAAACATCTTATAAGCAGCTGGTATTTGATTACCATTTTGCTAAAACGGTGACGCCACCTTGCACGGCATCTCCAATTTTGCAATTGATTTGCGTGCCAATTGGCAATAACAAATCTACCCTGCTACCGAATTTAATGAAACCATATTCATCACACTGATTGAATGAAGTATCTACTGCTGCGTAATTACATATTCTTCTAGCAAGTGCTCCAGCAATTTGTTTCAATAAAATAGTGCCTTTTTCATTTTCAACCACCACAGACCATCTTTCATTATCAGTAGAAGACTTAGGATGCCATGCGACTAAAAATTTTCCAGGATGGTATTGATTATAGATAATTTTACCAGCAACTGGCAAGCGATTCACGTGCACATTTGCAGGACTCATAAAAACACTTAACTGAATTCTTGGTTCTTTATAAAACTCATCTGGCATCACTTCCTCTATCACCACTACTTTACCATCTGCAGGCGATACAATCGCAGAAGGATCCATTGTTAATGAACGATTGGGCATTCTAAAGAAAGACACAATGAATAAAAAGAAAGCGACTGTAAGTACAAATACAGACCAAGCCAACAAAGCACTTATTGGAAATAAATAAGAGAAATTGATTAAGTTCAAGATACCTACTACAAATGCAACCAATGCAATCGTAGCTGTTCCTTCTCTGTGTATGGTCATAAATAGCAATTTGGGCAAAGGTAATTCATCTAAAAGATAAATTGAAGCAATATCCAAACAAATGGCCCTGCAAACAGGATAGAATCAAATCGATCTAAGAAGCCCCCGTGGCCAGGCATCATACTACCACTGTCTTTCACGCCTGCCAAACGTTTTAATTTACTCTCAAAAAGATCCCCCAAATTACCCATGACAGATGCTACAAAAGTGATCAAATAAAGATACTTCGTCGCGATAGGAATATATTGACCTGCCACAGTGGATAAAATCACAACGGATAAGATGACACCAGCAATGGTTCCTTCCCATGTTTTCTTAGGAGAGATGGGTGATATAGGTGTACGACCAATAAAAGAACCAACGAGATACGCCATCGTATCATTCACCCAAACTGTCACAATCACTAAAATAGGCACCATCAATTCTATATTTGGAAAAAACATAGACATGGCTGAATTCAAAAACATACCTCGCATAGCATAAAACAAGGAAAGACTAATTGAAATATAAATGAAGCCGAAAAAACTAATTGAAATATTTTTTATGTCCGCTTTTCTTATAAAGACATCTGCCACCATCATTAATACCAATGCCACTGGCATGGCTTTCAAACCAATCCACCTTAAACCAATTCCTTGAAAATTGGTAGGCAAAAGATTTTTTATCAAATCGGGCAATACAATATCAGTCGGCGCTAAACTAGTCATCATCAATATGCCCACCACAAATACACCCCATTGATGCATTTTTGAAATTTGGTTATAAGAAGGGAAAATGATGCGCATCAATTTCTGATACTCATACAAGCAACCAATTTGTATCAATAAAAACAAAGCAAAATAAGACCAGCTATTAAAAAGCAATCCTGCTAACATGATCAACACAAAGACAATAGCAGACAATGCCCTTACTTTAAAAACAGAAAAATTAAACGCCATCTGTGGTCTTTTTTAATTGTTTGAACAAAATCACCAATGCAATTAATCCAATGATCACCCAATAATAAGTCAGATTGGAGTCCATTACTTGGTCTATTTTTTTCGGGTTATTTCTTACTGCATACAATGCAGCCACACCAATTGCATTGTTGACAAAATGCATGAGTATAGGCAACCAAATGGTTTTTGTATAATAGTAAATTAAGCCAAGCACAATGCCCAATGACATCCTGGATAAAAAGCCAAAATAAGAAAAGTGAAATGCACTAAATAAAATAGCAGTAATCACAATCGCTACAAAAGGCTTTCCCGACCAGTCTGTAATTATTTTTTGAAGTGTCCCTCTAAAATACAATTCCTCTACAATCGCTGGTACCACTGCAATTGCTATAATTGCAAGTAGTAAATCCCAAATGGAACGCATATGCGTCATGGCCATCAAGGCTTTTTTGTATTGAGCTTCTAAATTGGTTGCCCAGGTTCTAATGCTATTCGAAAAAGTAATTTTATCTGTCAAGTCGCCTAGTGCGCCACTCAATATCAATCCCGTGAAAGCGAGTAAAATAACAATCCCTACTTGTTTTTCGTTCGTGATTGGCTTGAATCCTAAATTAGAAGCGAAACTTCCTTTTGTAAAATAAGCCACTACTAAAGCTGGCACACCGAAGCCAATAATAGAAGCAAAAGCGTTGGCTATTTGTGTCAGACTGGTATTTTCTGGGCGCAATAAAACAGATTGGATGTCCGTAAATGGTGTATGCAATGCAGCTGCCACAATCGAAAAGGTAATTAAGCCGCCAAGAATCATACTCAATCCAGTCATGGATATAAATAAAACCATCCTGAATCCAGGGCTCATATTAAAAATAGAATTTTCATTAGTATACATGTCAATGCAATTAATTGGTACCTTTGCCAGCGTATCGGTTAGATGCAAGATAATGAATTCATATGGTATCTATAGGGAACATACAATTACCAGATTTTCCGCTTTTATTAGCGCCCATGGAGGACGTAAGTGACCCCCCATTTAGAGCGGTGTGTCAACAAGATGTCAGTATCATCAGGGATGTCATTCCACTTCTCTTCCAACTCCTTTCCGTTACGTGGT
>CAIZLI010000161.1 GCA_903933765.1 uncultured Bacteroidota bacterium | reverse complement strand
TGTTTACTGTTCCAGTGAATACTTTAGTCAACGATACTGCTAATGCATATGTGAATATTCCTAAGAACGGAAATATTGCAACAAATGATGTAGTTCCAACAGGTACCACTTATGGTACACCGGTTGCGGATCCTACGAATCCAGCTGCAGGTAGCGGTGGTGCTTCTAGTGGAGCAGTATTAACCATGACTGCAAATGGTAATTATACATTCACTGCAACAGTTGCGGGTATGTATACTTATACTGTTCCAGTTTGTGCACCTGGTCAAACAGCCAATTGTCCAACAACAACTATCGTGTTCACAGTGATAGGTAACAATCCTCAAGGAACAATTAATCTTAAATACAATACCTTACTAGCTTCAGATTCAGTTCATGTTAAATTGAAAGCATATGATGGCGTTGGACCTTATACGATGATCTTTAAAAACTCAATCAATAGTCGTATTGATACAGTAAAAAATATATCAGATAGTTCAACAATCATGCTACCATCATTTAATAATGATGTAGTATTTACAATAACAAAGATTATTGATATTAACAATAGTACAAGACTGTCGAATTTCGATAAGGATACAGCTAGATTGACTATTTTAAGACCAAAAATTCTTTTAACATTAAAAGCAGATTTACCTTCTAAATTACCTGATAATAGTTTCAAGACAAGGATTGTAATGAAGATTAAAAATAATGGAGGTCTATATTTACAAAATGTACAAGTAGAAGCGGACTTATCAAAAGTATTCCCTCCTGACATGCAGTTTGTGTTAGATAGCGTAAAAGTAACTTCGGGTAATTTGGCATTAAATCCAACCTATACTGGTTTTGGTGCAGCTAAAGCACCAAGTTATACTGCTAAGGTTGTCAATGGATTCTCTGTTAAATACAGAACCTTATCTACATTGTCTGGCTCAGAATTATTTAATAATGGGGTGAATCTTGATGTCAATGAAGAAGGTTCAGTTGTCTTTTACTTGACTTTAAAACCAGGGGTCAACATAGAACCATTGGTGCTTCAATTCACATCTGCTGGAGATGGGTTATTGGTACAAAAAGATGGCAATAGAAGTATGCAACCAACTACTTCAATATCGCATGATAATTCAAATATCAATGCACATCCATTAGTTACTGATATTGGTAAACCTTTGCCTACCTATATTCCATTCTTCTTGATCAATGAAATTGGCGCTAGTTTAGAGTCATCTCAGCCAGATACAGTAAAGAATGGTTATGTGTTCCGTTTCAAATCAATTATTAAAAACTATAGTAATTCAAACTTAGATTCAGTTGCAGCTTCATTTGATATCAATCAATTTATAAAGCTTCCGGACTCTGCAAGCATTTATGGAACGCCTACGGTTGTTGGTACCACTTCACTCAATCCAAATTTTGATGGGAAAAATGATATTCAATTCTTTAAAGGAGTAAGTCAATTAAAAGTAGGGGATTCCATAAAGGTTGCGTTTGATCTATTTGTCAAAACAGATAAGACAAAAGCAATTTGGCCAACTTATTTAATTGCAAAAGGAATCACTACAACAGGAGATTTAAGAGTTACAGACACATCCACAAATGGATCTAATCCAGATCCTAATGGAAATAAAATTCCTAATGAAAGTATAAGAACCATTATTGGAATTGGACTTACTCCGCCACCAGCACCTGAAGTTATATCTGCAGTCTATGAGGTGGATGACAAACGTAATCCTAAAAATATTAGTCATTTAATTAAAAAAATACCAATTGGTATAGTGCCTACATGGTGTAATGTAGATGGAACAGCTTGTTCAATTAATCCGCCAATTTTACCAAATATTGTTGGTACTTATATCTGGTGTGTTAAATCGTTAGATACGATTACTGGTTTGACAAGTACACCTTGTGTGTATGATACAGTTAGAATTATACCAATCAATAAGTACAGTAAATATGATTTAATTAAGTCTGCTAAAACCATCGAATATGATTTAAGTGGCAAATTCATTATCGGGTTTAATATTAAAGTTGTCAATAATACGGACCGTCAAATAGATTCTATTGTTGTTGAAGATGATTTGACAAAAACTTTTAAAAGAGCTAATGGTTTCAAATTATCTAGTATTGCTAGTTCAGGAACCTTAGTCACAAATAATACATTTGATGGAATCAGTAATATTGAATTGCTTAAACCTTCATCCTATTTAGCTGCTTATAGTTCAGATTCAATTATTTTTAAAATATTGATTGAATCTGAGTCAATCGATGGAGACTTTAATAATGCTGCCAATATGAAAATATGGTCTGATTATGGTAGTCTTGATTTATTAAGTAATGACACAGTCGTTAATAAAAATGGATTGACCAATCGAGTGGCAACTAAATTTAAAGTTCCAAAAATTGAATTAAATATACCTGAAGGGTTCTCGCCAAATAATGATGGCATAGATGATTATTGGGTGATTAAACATCCATTTGGTATGAAACTTGACGTCAAAGTTGTGAATCGATGGGGAAATGAAGTATATGTAAATCCTGATTATAAAAATGATTGGAGAGGCAAGGGAATTAAAAACTTCCTTGGTGAAGATTTGCCAGAAGGTACTTACTTCTATATTGTTCATACAATTGATAGAAATGGAACAAGGAACAAATTTGCAGGACCATTAACAATTATTAGATAATGCATAAAGGTAAATATAGAATGAAAATAAAATCTGCAAGCATTTGCCTAAGGGTATTAATTGTCTTTGCCTTATTTGTATTTGATTTGAATAATTCAAAAGTTCATGCCCAAACCGAACCTATGTATTCTCAATATATGTACAATATGTTGGGTGTGAATCCAGCTTATGCCGGTAATAGAGAAGCGTTAAGTTTTAACTTTTTTCAAAGAAACCAATGGAACGGAATAAAAGGTGCACCTAAAACAACTTCAATTAGTTTGGATCAAGCAATTAAATATGGTAAGATTGGTTGGGGTGTACAAGTATATGATGACCGACTGGGTGTAGAAGCTGCTACAGGATTTAATGGAATGCTTTCCACTAGAATACAGGTATCAAAAAAAGGGGTATTATCGGGTGGATTAAGTTTTGGATTGATGAATTATCGAATCAATTTAAATGAAGTTCAGAATCGTAATAATCCAAATGATCCTAGTTTTATCAGTATCAATAATCCATCTTCTTGGAAACCGTCACTGGGAATGGGTATTTACTACAATACAGATCGTTTTTATGCTAGTATTTCAACACCAAGCATTTTAAAATCTCGTTTAGCAAGTTATGAGGATTTTAATTCGAGTATTGACAAGTCAAATGCCTTTCATTTATTTGCTAATACAGGATATGTATTCGAGTTGAATGAGGATCTTAAGTTAAAACCATCTACAATGGTGAAAATGGTAAGTGGAGCACCAGTAGAAGCGGATATTAATTTAAATGTATGGATGAAAGATATTTTAGGGTTAGGAGGAAGCTATAGAACAGGCGATGCATTTGTTGGAATGGCAGAATTACAAGCATCTCCAAATTTAAGAATTGGCTATGCTTATGATGTACCTTTTAATCCGCTTAAATATTTTACAAAAGGATCAAATGAATTGATGTTGAGGTATGAATTTGGTAACAATAAGACAAAAATAAAATCTACTAGATATTTTTAACTGCATTGTTAAAAATCAAAATATAAAGATTTCATGAAAAACAAAACATATATATTGCTGATTTTATTGATAGTAATATCCTTTAATACTATAGAAGCACAATCCCGAAAGCAAAAAGGCTTATTTAAATTGGCACAACAAGAATATAGCCAACTAAGATTCGCCTATGCAATACCAGTCATTAAACAATTGCTAATAACCCAGCCTAAAGATACCAATGCATTAATCCTACTTGCTAAGAGTTATCAAAAGGTGAATCAAATTGATAGTGCTGTAAAATATTATGATTTAGCTTATTTGTCTGGTGTACAATACAATTCAGATATGGCTGAATCACATGCAATGTTAGGCCACTATGATAAAGCGATTCAAATTTATAAACAGTTAATAGATAGCAATAAAACAAAATTGGCTGATGCGCGATTTTTTGGTTTTAACAATTCAAAAAAATTAGTGGGAGATTCTTTAGATTTTAAGATATACAATACAAAAGTTAACTCTTCATTTAATGAATTCAATGGTGTATTATATCAAAATGGTTTAATGTATGAATCCAATCAATTTGAATCCATCCCAGCTAAAAGGAAGTTCTTTTTATGGAATTGGTTTATGAATAAAACCAAATTTGCTCCAGAATTTGCTTGGGATGGCGCTGGCTTTACAAAATTATATTTTTATCCAAATACGGATAGTTTGAGAATGGATACTTTAATAAGTGGACAATGGTTCGAAAAGAAACCATTGTATAATTATACGAATTATTCGACTAATAGTCCTAATGACACAAGAAAAATTATTAATACTTATGATGTTAAATCAAAAGGGAATAATGCTATTGTTGGTGCAGTTTTCAATGGCTTTAAAAGCGATAAGATGAATTTAGGTGCTGTAAGTTTTACAGCAGATGGTAAAAGAGCCTATTATACAAGGAATCAAAAAAAGTCTTTTAATATTTATCAATTAGAAATTTGGGAAGCAATTTTAAAAGAGGGCAAGTGGGTAAATGCACATAAGATGTTCTTTAATAATCCAAAATTCAGCTATTTCCATCCAGCCATTACACCAGACGGTAAACGATTATACTATGTCACTGATGACAATACGGGCGAAGGTGGAACAGATATTTATTATGTAGAACGAAATGAAGATGGATCTTGGAAAAATACAGTCAATTTAGGTCAAGACATCAATACTGCTGGAAATGAATTATTTCCTACATTCTATGAAGGCAATTTATTTCTTAGTTCCAATGGACATCCAGGATTAGGTGGATTAGATATTTACCGTCTAATTAAGGGTACAAATGGAGAACCAATTTTAAAGAATATGGGTTATCCTATTAATAGTTCAAAAGATGATTTTGCATTTAGTATTCAAGGAACTAAAGGATTTTTTAGTACCAATAGGAGCGGTTCTGACGATATCTTATCATTTGATTACAAACAGAGCTTTGTAAAGCTAGTTGGAAAATTACTTGTTGATAGTGCTGTATCTATTAGTAAAAAAATATACCTCTATCAAAAAAATGAACAAGGTAGGTTGATATTAAAAGACAGTTCTAATGTAGATGTCAATGGACAATATCAATTTAACATAAGACCTAATCAAGCGTTTGATTTAGTTGCTTTTGATGATGAGGGGAATCGTATTCAACAATCAACTACATCGGATGGATATCTAAAGCAAAATAACGAATATATCAAG
>CAIZLI010000160.1 GCA_903933765.1 uncultured Bacteroidota bacterium | reverse complement strand
CCACTTCAATTCCAACTACAGTTGATCCGCAAAAAACAGATGCTTCTCCAAAAGCAGCTACTCCTTCTAAAGCGACTACTCCTCCAGTTCAAAATACTCAGTTATCAAATCCTACAGTTAATGGGAATAGCCAAAGAAGCAATGCTAGTGCTGATTCCGGGGCCCCTACTATTGGTGGCAAGAAAAGTCTATTAGCTGTATTACAACAGAAATACGGGAACGACTACAATATCGAGGAAGTGAAAGATGCGATTTCTCTTAATATAGAGACATTGCAAGCATGCTGGAACGACTACGCTGTTAAAATGGAAAAGGAACTAAAACACTCTGTGGCAGGCACATTTAAAATTGCCACACTTCAGATAGAAGACCCTACACATTTTACCATCACCGTGCCAGCATTGACTGCGCAGAAATTTGTGGAACAAGAAAGAATGCGTTTAATGGAAACCATTTGGGAGCGCTTTCAAAATAGGGCCATCCAATTTAGTATTCTTGTAGATGCAGGCGAAAAGGAAGATGTGCCATTGCATTTGAAACTAAATAGCAAACAAAAATTCGATCATATTGCAAAGCAATATCCGTTGGTGCAACAGCTAAAAGAACGCTTGAATTTAGAAGTGAATTTTTAAAAGAAAAATTGGATCTATAATTTTGCCTTGGTAAAACCTTTCTGCTTCAGGTATTGAAATACTTTTTGACGATGATCTCCTTGAATAATTATTTCACCATCTTTGACTGATCCGCCAGTACCACAAAAGTTTTTGAGTGCTTTGCCCAATGCTTCCAAATCTGCATCTGCGCCTTCAAATCCATACACAATTGTGACCGTCTTTCCTGCTCGATGTTTAGTTTCTAAAATGACCCTGAGCAATTGAGCTTCTGGGGCAAGGGTCTGCTTTTCTGCCTCGGCATTCGGTTGTATATAATCCGGATTGGTGCTATACACTAAAGGCATACTTGAAAAACTATTAAAGGTATTTTTTGGCTTTTTACTCATCTTCTTTCTACTAAAAAATTAAACAACTAGTTCACCCGCATGCTCACAATCATAAATCCTTTTTTAGTGGATTGTAGCAATAAGGTCAAATTGTATTTTTGTTGACTGGATAATAATTTGCCAGTGAGGTATAAAGTATTGCCTAATTTTCTTTCGGCACTTTTTTCAAATCCGAGGATATTTTTCTGATTAAAAAAAGCTTGTAAAGTTTCATTGGCTTGTTGCGCATTCAAAGGTTTGGCTGCCACTTGGTCTAAAATACTCGACTCTACCTGATTGTCCCAAAAAATTTGCAAAGCACTAAAGTTGCCTGTTTGCAAATGTTGCACCAATAATTCTGTTTCATTTTGTGCATTCGCGCCAATGCTGCATTGCAAAAGGGCTAATACAACTAGTATTTTGGATATTAACTTCATTTTTGTCTATTATAGTAGGATAAAGTTTGTAATGTGCCTAGTATTTTGAAACTTTGCGATATAAAAATAAACAAATTATAAGCAGGCGCTATTAAAAGTTAAAGAATATGTCAAAAAAGGTAATATTAGTGATTATGGATGGATGGGGATTGGGTAAGGTTGCAAAGGCGGATGCAATTCAACATGCGCATGTACCTTTTGTTACAAGTCTCTACCAGCAATACCCTAATACGACTTTAGTGACTTGTGGTGAGGAAGTTGGTTTACCGGATGGGCAGATGGGTAATAGCGAAGTAGGTCATTTGAATTTAGGTGCTGGCAGGATCGTTTACCAAGAATTACAAAGAATCAATGTCGCAATAAAAACTGGTGAATTTGCAAGTCATCCAACACTGATTCAATCCATTCAATATGCAAAGCAAAACAATAAGCCATTGCATTTAATTGGCTTAGTAAGTGATGGTGGCGTACACGCCCATACACAACATTTAAAAGCATTATGTGACCTATGTAAGTCAGAAGGATTGACCAATGTATTTATTCATGCGTTCACCGATGGTCGTGATACAGATCCAAAAAGCGGACAATCTTTTGTTGAATCATTAGAAGCACATTTAAATAAGTCAGTTGGTAAAATCGCTAGCATTAGTGGTAGGTATTACGCCATGGACAGAGACAAGCGTTGGGAGCGTGTTCAATTGGCTTACAATGCTATGGTCAAGGGGGCTGGAAGTACCGCTAAAAGTGCACTTGAAGCCATTCAAGAAAACTATGCAAAAGATGTTACAGATGAATTTATATTACCAACTGTCATCACCGAAAATGGACAACCTATTGCAACTATACAAGATGGAGATGCAGTGATTTGTTTTAATTTTAGAACAGACCGTTGCAGGGAAATCACAGAAGTATTGACACAAAAGGATTTTCCCGAATTGGATATGCACGCATTAAAATTGCATTACACCACAATGACTAAATACGATGAGACATTTAAAAATGTACATATTGTATTTGAAAACGATAATTTAATCAATACTTTAGGTGAAGTATTGGCAAAAAATAATAAAAAGCAAATTCGCATTGCTGAAACAGAAAAGTATCCCCATGTCACTTTCTTTTTTAGTGGTGGGCGAGAACAAACTTTTGAAGGGGAAACAAGAATCATGGCCGCATCTCCTAAAGTGGCTACCTATGACTTACAACCAACAATGAGCGCAGCAGAATTAACAGACAAAATCTTACCTGAAATCAATGCTGGCAACCCAGACTTTATTTGTTTGAACTACGCCAATGCAGATATGGTAGGCCATACAGGTGTGTTT
>CAIZLI010000159.1 GCA_903933765.1 uncultured Bacteroidota bacterium | reverse complement strand
GACAATTACTGAAATCTTGTGGTCCAAAATCTAAAAAGAACTGATCCTCAATACGGTACTCGAACTCATGTTCTCCAGCTGTTAAGCCAACAAATGGAATTTCGAATGTCCTGTTATGGCCCATAACCGTACTTTAAGGGTTGCAAAGTTAGTAAAAATAGGTCAAAAGACAAAGTTTATACTAATTTTACTAGATAAATATTCTCAGCAAATGTATCGATTTAGAGCGGTTTGGAGCAAGTTCATTTTACCTATCGTATGGGTACTGCTATTTGCTATCTGTATACTGGCGCCTAATTATCCATACTTAATCGCAAACTACTATAACCAAGGCTTGTTTTTATATTGGACAACTTTAATGAGATGGTTATTTGGGAGCATCCCATTTGCCATGGGAGAGTTTGTTTATATTATTGTTATTATATTATTGATTATCAATATAATAAAGTATTTTACTTCATTAAAAAGGTGCAATCAAATTTGGCAAAAAATAGGTTTAATATTATTTAAACTAGCTTGGTTAGGCATCCGATTATTTGTGGTTTTTCAGTTTATTTGGGGCTTCAATTACATGCAACCAGATCCAACCAAAACATTTGATTTAAGCATCCAGCCCCCAAAAAACGTTCAAATTGCACAAATTGAGATCAATCAATTGACCGATGAATTGATTCAGGAACTCAACCAAACTAGAAAAGAGCTGTCCAGCTACAAGGGGGTAACACCCAATTTTGAACAAACTGTAGCAAAAGTGCAGCAAGCTTACGGAAGGATATCAAAGGCATATCCTACGCTTCAACTTCAAAATCAAAGCGTCAAGAAAGCCATTTTTCCAACCTTGGGAGATTATATTGGATTTTTGGCTTTTTATCAACCCATCACGGCAGAAGCGATTATACGTTCTGACCTACCTATGATGACCCAGCCTTATACCATTGCGCATGAAATGGCGCATCAATTAGGTTACGCATCAGAAACAGAAGCCAATTTCATTGCCTTTGTGGTGGCCACCGAAGCGGATGACCCGATGTTAAAATATTCCATGTTATTGCAAATGTTTACTTATGCGCAGGATGCACAATTATTGTTACTTGCAGGGACAAAAGGCTTTGATGCATGGAAAGCGCAAATAGCAAAGAATAAAGCAATGTTAAGTCCCGCTGTATTGAAAGATCGATCGGAGATTAAAGCATTTTTTGCAACTAGAGCAAACAAGCAAATACAAGCATCTAATCAGTTGTATGATCAATTCTTAAAATGGAATCAACAAGCAGCAGGCTTGGATAGCTATGCGGATGTTTTAAAATGGGTGAGGGCGTATCGTCTTAAAACTGATTCTTCCACATCATACTCTCAATAGGCTTTTCAGGCTGTCCGCTATACTTAGCGTTTTTCTTTTGATTGTATTTCACTTCAATTTCTCCATCCACAGGGAAGTAAATCAATTGACCAATTGGCATCCCTTTATAAACGCGTACAGGTTGCTTAACAGAAATTTCTAAGGTCCAATAACCACAGAATCCAACATCTCCTTTACCAGCAGTGGCATGAATATCAATCCCTAAACGACCAGTAGATGATTTACCTTCTAAAAAAGGCACATGCGCATGTGTTTCTGTGTATTCTAAAGTAACACCTAAATAAAAGCCAGTTGGCTCTAAGACAAATCCTTCTTCTGGTATTTCAAAATAAGTAATGGTATTATGTGCTTTGGCGTCAAGGACAGGATTGTCATAGGTGGCCAACCATTTTCCAAGATGCACGTCATAACTATTACTTCCAAGATCTTTACGATCGTATGGTTCAATTTTAATGGTTCCTTTTTGGATTTCTTCGAGTATGCGTGAATCTGATAATATCATCTTAATCGATTTATGTTTAATTTCGGTCTTTAAAACAGACCGCAATCTAATTCAAAATGCCTTTCTTTTATCAACAAAATATTAACGAGACAGCTCATCTAGCCATTTGGTCTATTCAAGAACCAGCGTCCTTTTTTGAGTCAGATGTGCAGCTTGCTGTTCCGATTGCCAACGAAGAAAGGAGGACACAACATTTGGCAGTAAGGTTATTGTTTAAATTAATGATGCCAGAGGCAGATTTAAGTCAATTGGTGATGGCAGATAATGGGAAACCATACTTGATTGGATTGCCTTTTCATTTTTCATTTTCACATTGTAAGGGTTATGCAGCTTGTGCAGTAGATGACAAACCTGTAGGAATAGATATTGAAATCATCCACCCACGCATTGCAAAAGTGGCGCATAAGTTTTTAAATGATCAGGAGAAAGCAATGATTGCTGGCTTAGATGAAAAAGAACAATTAAATCAGTTGGCATTTTTATGGGCAGCCAAAGAAGCGATGTATAAAAAGTACGAACAATTGGGGATTGACTTTGCGAAGGATTTTAATATCCTTGAATTAACAAAAGAGGATAGGGGAAGTGTTCCTGCTCAAATATTACATAAAGGCAATCAAATCAGCGTCCATTTAGATTACCATTTTGGAGCGGACTATATCTGTGTTACTTGTTACAATTAGATAACCTAAGATCGTTATTCTTCCTCTAGTCCAATTGTGGTATCATCTTCTAGTAAATCTAAATGAATGGCATCTGCACCTGCGATGCCTTCGATAGATCCTTTAATATGCATGGCATTCAACAATACTTTTTCAAGTTGCTTTTCTCTAGCTTTCCAAAGTTTTTCCATGGCATCTCTTTCTTTTTGAATACTAGAGCGCATCTGTCTAAAACCTTCGCCCACCGCTTTCCATTGTTCGCTGAATTCATTGCTCGTTAAGTAATCATACAAAAAACTCATCTTGTCGCCTTTATTGACTTGACTCTTTTTGGTATCATGGATTTTAAGAATCGCATTTCTCAATAATAAGGCAACACTTTTTACTTCTTGGAAAGAACAAATATAGACGCCGTCTTTTTCGCCAAAACGATCTAATTCTTTTGGAAAGGTTTGTGTCACAATCACTGCAATGTCTGCACCTTGACTGCGCATGTCTGCTTTTAATTTATCAATCCACTCTTGGTTAAAGTCTTTAGTTCTTTTACTTTCATAAATAATTTTACCAGCTTCTTGCCCAAGGCTATTACGCACCATTTGTATACAATCAGCTCCTCGAACACCTTTGCCTACTTCAGAAATCTGGTCAAAAGGGAAGCTTGTCTTAAGTAATTCTTCTAATAATAATTCTTGAACCTCGCCTTGCATTTGCATACTGCCTTGTTCTGCTTTGCGACGCATTTCTTCGGCTAGCTTGCGTTGGTCTTCTAATTGCTTTTCTAACTCTTTCACTTTTAGCACATGCTCTTGATCTTTAATAGACAAGCGTTCTGCTTCTTCTTTTTGTATTTGTGCTTTTAAACTTTCTCTTTCGGTATTTAATTTTCTTTGTAGTTCTAATTCCAATTCAGCTTCTTTGGCCTGAATGGCTTGCACTTGTTTTAAGAATTCTAATTCTTTTTGTCTAAACTCATTTACCTGCTTGCTCATATTGGCTTCGTTGTCTTGCATCAACTTAAGCTTGTGTTCATAGTCGCCCGATATATTCTTTTTTAATTGTTCTGTTAGTTCGTTTTGAATTTTTGTTTTTTGTTCGGCTAATAAATCGCTTGTTTCTTCTTCTTTCTTTTTTTGCCAGTCGGTCATTTTGCCGCGCAGTTCTTTTTCCACTTCTTCTCTAATAGCATCGGTAGGCTCGAAGTTG
>CAIZLI010000158.1 GCA_903933765.1 uncultured Bacteroidota bacterium | reverse complement strand
TGTGGGATTTTTTATGCTTATCCATCAAACTTGATGACATAAATATTGTTTATGAGTAGAAGGAAATTTAACTTTACAAATCATTGAGCATATAGACTTTAGCGTATTTTTACAAATAATTATAAAAACAATTTTATACAATGGATAATCAAACCACAGACGGAGTAGCTAAATGTCCTTTTACAGGCGCAACAACACTTTCATCAAAACAAGGAAGCGCAGGAACTGGACCAGTGAATAGAGACTGGTGGCCAAACCAATTAAAATTAAATATCTTAAGACAACATTCTGCATTGTCCAATCCTATGGAGCAGACTTTCAATTATGTTTCTGAGTTTAAGTCTTTGGATCTAAAAGCAGTGAAGCAAGATATAGTTGATTTAATGACGAATTCTCAAGAGTGGTGGCCTGCAGATTATGGACATTATGGTCCTTTCTTTATTCGTATGGCATGGCATGCTGCGGGAACTTATCGTACTACAGATGGTCGTGGTGGTGGAGGTGCAGGTATGCAACGTTTTGCGCCATTGAATAGCTGGCCTGATAACACCAATTTGGATAAAGCAAGATTATTGTTATGGCCTATTAAAAAGAAGTATGGTCAAAAATTATCTTGGGCCGATTTAATGATTCTTGCAGGTAACTGTGCACTAGAATCAATGGGCTTTCAGACTTTTGGTTTTGCAGGAGGTAGAGAAGATGTTTGGGAACCACAAGAAGATGTATACTGGGGAAATGAAAGAGAATGGTTAGGCGATAAAAGATATTCAGGAGATCGTGAATTAGAAAATCCTTTAGCTGCTGTTCAAATGGGATTGATTTATGTGAATCCAGAAGGACCTAATGGTAATCCTGATCCAATTGCATCTGCAAAAGACATTCGTGAAACATTTGCACGTATGGCCATGAATGACGAAGAAACAGTGGCATTGATTGCAGGTGGACATACTTTTGGTAAAACACATGGTGCCGCAGATCCAGGTAAATATGTAAGTAAAGAACCTGCTGCTGCAACAATCGAAGAGCAAGGTACAGGATGGAAAAATACTTTTGGAACAGGTAATGGTGTATACACGATCACATCTGGTTTAGAAGGTGCTTGGACAACTACGCCAACACAATGGAGCAATAACTATTTTGAAAACTTATATAAGTATGATTGGGAATTAGTGAAGAGTCCTGCTGGAGCGCATCAATGGAAGCCAAAAGCAGGAGCGGGTACAGGTACTGTGCCAGATGCACATGATGCTTCTATCACACATGCACCGACAATGTTAACAACCGATTTAGCATTGATTTTAGATCCAGCTTATGCGCCAATTTCAAAAAGATTTTACGAAAACCCAGATCAGTTCGCAGATGCGTTTGCAAGAGCTTGGTTTAAATTAACACATCGTGATATGGGACCACGTGCACGTTATGTTGGACCAGAAGTGCCAACAGAAGTGTTGATCTGGCAAGATCCTATCCCTGCTGTAAATTATAAATTGATTGACGCAACAGATATTGAAGCATTAAAAGCAAAAGTGCTTGCTACTGGTTTAACTGTCTCTGAATTAGTTTCAGCTGCTTGGG
>CAIZLI010000157.1 GCA_903933765.1 uncultured Bacteroidota bacterium | reverse complement strand
TTGGGAAGACGGTAGGCACTCAATTTGGGCATTTTGCTGCATCCGATTTGGAACGACAAAATGAATTACAGTCCATGATGGACGACCCTGAAATTCATGCGATTTTATGTGCACGTGGGGGATATGGATTGAGTAGAATTGCTTCCCAATTGGACTTTACAAAAATCAAAGCCCATCCTAAATGGGTGATTGGCTTTAGTGATATTACCGTTTTGCATGCTGCATTGCAAAACCAGGGGATTCAAAGCATCCATGGTCCTATGGCTGCAGCATTTGGGAAAGGAGATGCTGGGCTGCCTTATATCCTGGCACTGAAACAAATGTTGGAGGGAGCAGCGCAGCCGGTAAGCGCAAATCCCCATCCAGCCAATCGCTTAGGCCATTCAGAAGGGGTGTTGGTAGGGGGTAATTTATGCTTGATGACCCATTTAATTGGTAGCAAAAACCAATTGGATACAAAGGGTAAAATTTTATGTATCGAGGACGTTGGGGAGCATCATTATAATGTGGATCGGATGCTAATACAGTGCAAAAACGCAGGCATATTGGATGGATTAGCTGGTCTTGTAGTTGGGGGTTTTACAGAAATGAAAGACGAGGCAGCTGAATTTGGAGAAACGGTTATAGAAATAATCCTAAGATTAACTAAAGGAGCTGCTTATCCTATTTGTTTTGATTTTCCAATCAGCCACGAATTGAATAATATGCCTGTTCAGCTGGGAGCCAACTATCAGTTAGCTGTCACAGACAAGGCTGCGCTTTTAACAAAAATCTAAAGCCTTCGATACATTAATACATTAAATTTGTATTCTAAAATTGTATCTCATGCTAAAATCATTTTTATCTTTTATCGCTTTTATTTTGGTAGGCCTTCAAGGTCTTACTGCACAATCTTATGTGATGTCTGGTACCGAAAAGACAGATAAAGACCAGATGCAATATGAGGTTTTAGGAAAAGTAGATGGTCGTTATTGGATCTATAAAAATAACGAAGGCATTGCAACGATTGCACAATACAATGATCAAATGCAATTGGTGCAACAAAACGATTTAGTTTTTTTACCAAAAAAATTAAATGCACTTGAGTTCGTTACAAAATCAAATAGGGTATATGCCTTTTATCAATTTCAATCAGCCACAACAGTCTATGCAATGGTTGCTGAGTTAGATGAAAAAGGACAATTAGTTGGCACGCCAACGATCATTGATACGGCAGAAAAAATTAGACCAGGCTCAGGCACTAAAGTTTTTAATTTAATAGAAAGTGAGGATCGATCAAAGTTGCTTTTCTTTAGTGTGAATACAACCAATCCAGCTTCCATTAAAATTAAAACAATGGCATTGAGTACGCCATATGGTAAATTAAATGAAGCAACTATCAGTATCAATGCGCAAAATAAAAAAAGCAATCTTTCAGATTTTGCACTAGATAATAAAGGCAATTTATTTTGTTTAAGAAATGTAGAACAGCCAAATGCCGCGCCAGTAGTAAGTTTATTGTATATGGCTGCTGACGGTTCAGAAGTGGTAGAAACACCAATCGTGAATAATAGCTTAGTCTTAGATGATATCCGCTTGAAAATTAATAATACAAACGGAACAGTGATTGTGAATTCGTTTTATACAACAGAGAAGAAGGGTCATATAGATGGCATGTATACTTTTATCTGGGATATTGATACTAAACAAAATAGTTTAAGCAATGCAAGTCGTTTTACAGATGCAGTGAGAGATGCAGTGACAAATAAAAAGAACTTAAAGAATGCTTTTGATCATTTTTATTTTGATCAAGTACTACCTAATGCAGATGGAAGTTTTACCATTATTGCAGAAGCTGCTACCACAAGCGCTAATAGAAATGCATTTTCAAGATGGGACTTTTTTTGGGGTGGTCCATTTTATAACCCATTTATATTTAACTTTTGGAATCGACCATTTGGATTTTATCCATGGGCAAGATTTGGATGGGGTATGATGGGCGGCCCATGGGGATGGGGTGGATGGGGTCCAGGATGGGGACTTGGTTGGGGCGGCTGGGGCATGATGGGACCATGGGGTGGCGGCTGGGGTATGATGGGGCCATGGGGCTGGGGTGGTGGATTTGGCGGATTTGGATATCCTTCTGTCACCTATAGTGCAGGCAAAGTAGCTATTTTGAATTTTGATGCAAAAGCAAATATCCAATCTGTAAAAACAATTGATAAACAACAATCAGATGTGAATGTAGATCAGTTTATTGGTTATGGACAAATCAATAATGCTGCTGGCACCAATTTCTTATATTATCAAAAATCAAAAGGACTTAGACAATTGATACACCAAACATTGACGCCTTCAGGAGTGATCGTGCAAGGCAATGCTATTCCTTTAAATGAAAAACAAGTGGAGTGGATGCCAAGGTCTTTAAAACAAGTAGGTGATAAAGAAGCCATCTTGCCTTATCAAACAAAAGGAAAATTAGGCTTTGCTAAAATCACGATTCAGTAATTATGGTTTTTTTATTTAGAGATAGGTCTGATCTTAATGTGCTGTTTTTGGTATTGTTAAGTGTTGCAGTCCATTTTCATTTTTATTGGGAAGCACCTATTGTGATTGCGAATCCAACAGATGGTTTACTAGCCTATCTATTGTTCCATTATATTAAACCATTACCGCCCTTAGCGCTGATTGTACTTTTTCATTTGATTGTGGTTGTGCAGGCATTGAGGTTAAATATTTTAGTGAGTCGATTTAAGATGTTTCAACAGGTGAGTTATTTACCTGCTTTTACTTTTGTAGTCTTAACGGCTTTGTTTCCTTTTTGGGATGCGATAAGTTCGGGTTTAATTGC
>CAIZLI010000156.1 GCA_903933765.1 uncultured Bacteroidota bacterium | reverse complement strand
GCCAATGCTTCGCATTGTCTTCCTCGTCTGTGGCCTTACCCAAAGCCTTTCAAACAAACGCAACGCGTTTGTTTGGCTTTTTTAACGCTCATCCGCTCAATCAAGCAAGCTTGTTTCGCGTCTTCGCATTAAAAAAGCCTCTCATTTGCATGAGAGGCTTTGTAGCCGGTACGGGAATCGAACCCGTCTTTGCCCCGTGAAAGGGGGCTGTCCTAACCGATAGACGAACCGGCCAACTGTACGACCTTTTGGGTCAATTGGGTCGCAAAAATAGGATTCATAGGCTTTACTGCCAAACAATTTGGCCTTTTTTTCCTGATTTAGAGAAATTAACTATTTCAATAATCAAGCTACCGCAAAGGTTTGTGTTTAATGAAACCATCCTGCTGTTTGTCTTAAACCTTGTTTTTATTGAGTCTTATTCGTTATTTAATCCAGTTTTAGGATTTTATTTTTAAAAGGATTGTATCTTCGCATCTCTATTAATAAATAAATCGAATACAATGAGTTCAGTAAAAGTAGCAATCAATGGTTTTGGCCGTATCGGACGTTTAGTTTTTCGTCAAATTTACAATACACCAGGAATCGAAGTAGTGGCGATCAACGACCTTACTTCTCCAGCCGTTTTAGCTCATTTATTAAAATACGATAGTGCACAAGGACGTTTTGATGCAGAAGTAAAATCAACAGATGATTCAGTATTGGTGAATGGCCATGCTGTAAAAATATATGCACAAAGAGATCCATCTCAAATTCCTTGGGGCGCGCATGATGTGGATGTGGTAATTGAATCAACTGGATTCTTTACAGATAAAGAAAAAGCAGAATTACATATTAAAGCAGGTGCTAAGAGAGTGGTGATTTCTGCTCCAGCAACTGGCGAAATGAAAACAGTGGTGTTCAATACCAATCATGAAATCATTGATGGTACTGAAACAGTGATTTCTGGTGCATCTTGTACTACGAACTGTTTAGCGCCTATGGCTAAAGTGTTAGAAGAAAAATTCGGCATCGTTACCGGTTTAATGTTAACCGTGCATGCCTATACCAATGATCAAAATACATTAGATGGTCCGCATCCAAAAAATGATTTAAGAAGAGCAAGAGCAGCTTCTGCGAACATCGTGCCTAACACAACAGGTGCTGCAAAAGCAATTGGTTTAGTATTGCCAAGCTTAAAAGGTAAATTAGATGGATCTGCACAACGTGTTCCAACTATCACTGGTTCTTTAACTGAATTAACGACTATCTTAACTAAGAAAGTAACTGCAGAAGAAGTGAACGCAGCAATGAAAGCAGCAGCAAACGAATCTTTTGGTTATACCGAAGATGAGATTGTAAGTTCTGATATCATTGGAATTGCTTATGGTTCTTTGTTTGATGCAACACAAACAAAAGTAATGACACAAGGCGATGTACAATTAGTAAAGACGGTGGCTTGGTACGATAACGAAATGAGCTATGTAAGCCAATTAGTGCGTACAGTGAAATACTTTGCAAGTAAAATTAAATAAGTAAATTAAACCTATACAATGCCTCCGAAATTCGGGGGCATTTTTATTCAGTTTCTTAAATAACCACAAAAATTATAAACGATTTTAAATATTCAATATGAGCAGTTTTCAAGATTTTTCTTTCGCGGGTAAAAAAGCCCTTGTACGTGTGGATTTTAATGTACCCTTAAATGATCAATTTCAAATTACAGATGATACACGTATGCGTGCAACTGTAAAAACAATCAATCAAATTTTACAAGACGGAGGTGCTGTTATTTTAATGAGCCACTTGGGTAGACCAAAAGATGGTCCTACTAATAAATATTCTTTAAAACATGTGGTAGCGCATTTATCAGAACTATTGGGTGGCAAAGACGTGCAGTTTGCAGATGATTGTATTGGTGCAGACGCTGTAAATAAAGCAGCAGCTTTACAAGCAGGCCAGGTATTGTTATTAGAGAACCTAAGATTTTATAAAGAAGAAGAAAAAGGAGATCCTGCATTTGCCGAAAAATTAGCAAAGCTTGGAGATGTATATGTAAACGATGCTTTTGGAACAGCACATAGAGCACACGCCTCTACAGCCATCATTGCACAATATTTTTCAAAAGAAAATAGAACTTTTGGTTACTTAATGGAGGCGGAAGTGGTGAGTGCTGAGAAAGTATTGCACGAAGCACAAAAACCTTTTACTGCCATCATTGGTGGCGCGAAAGTGTCTGATAAAATTTTGATCATTGAAAATTTATTGGAGCGTGCTACCGATATTATTATTGGTGGCGGGATGGCATATACTTTCTTTAAAGCACAAGGTGGTTCCATTGGTACATCCATCTGCGAAGACGATCGTATGCCACTTGCTTTAGAAATTTTAGCCAAGGCAAAAGCAAAAGGTGTCCATATTCATTTGCCAGTAGATAATATCATTACCACAGATTTTTCAAATGACACCGAAAGAAAAAATTGTGAAAGTATGTCGATTCCGGACGGATGGATGGGCTTGGATATTGGAGAAGTTTCAAGAGCGAAGTTTAAGGAAGTGATTTTAGCAAGTAAAACTGTTTTATGGAATGGTCCAATGGGCGTGTTTGAAATGTCAAATTACCAAGCTGGAACAAAAGCGATTGCTGAGGCTGTGGCCGAAGCGACCGAGAAAGGTGCTTTTAGTTTAGTGGGAGGTGGCGACAGTGTGTCAGCCGTGAATCAGTTTGGGTTCAATGATAAAGTAAGCTATGTAAGTACAGGCGGAGGCGCTTTATTGGAATATTTTGAAGGTAAAATTTTGCCAGGTATTGCAGCAATTAAAGCCTAAGTATTCGAATTTGAGATAAAAATTTATAAGAACTTGTTAATTATAACCCTTCCCAGCTTCGGGGAGGGTTCTTTTTGTCAGGACTTTCCGTCATAAAACAAGTTTGGTACTAGCTTTGCTCTATC
>CAIZLI010000155.1 GCA_903933765.1 uncultured Bacteroidota bacterium | reverse complement strand
GGCAAGTATTCAGGCATACATGGATACCAATATTTGCAGATGCGGTGCGTATCAAAATATTGTAGACGCTATTGTCGAAGTAGCAAAATCTGGTGCTAAAATTTAATCCTTTTAATTTTCTTTTATGAACAATACGCATTTATCCAAAAACAATAATTTTCAATTATGTTTTGCTGACGAAAGAGTTGACGGTGCAGATAAAGTAAATGGGAAAGCAAAATATACTGCAGAATACAATTTATCGAATATGGCGTATGGCGTATTCGTAACCAGTACAATTGCGAAGGGCACTATCAAAAACTTAGATACCTCAAAAGCATTGGCAGCACCTGGCATACTAGATGTGATATATTATGCGAACTGTCCAACTGTACCTGGTTATTTAACCAATGCTGCGGAACGTCCTAAAAATGTGTTTGAGTGGCGTGGACATAAAGTATTATATGATAATCAAGTGCGCTTTTTTGGCCAACCTATTGCACTGATTGTAGCGGACAGTTTAGAAAATGCAAATGCCGCGATTCGTTTAGTACGTGCAGAATATGAGTCACAAGCTTTTGAAACCAATTTTGATTTGGTAAGAAAAGACCCTACAAAATTAAAAGGTACAGTGAACTATAAAAGAGGCACAGAAAACGCATTTAAAACGGCACCTGTTTTTGTTGAAGCAGAATACAGGATCCCTGCCGAAGTGCACCTTCCCATGGAAATGCATGCTACCATTGCATTTTGGGAAGGAGAAGATAAAGTAACATTATACGATAAAACACAAGGACCTAAAAGTACTCAGACAACCATCGCGCGCACTTTTGGTTTACAAGATAAAAACGTAAGGGTGATTGCAGAAAATGTAGGTGGCGGATTTGGTAGTGGTTTAAGAAGTTGGGCCAATGTACCAGCTGCTGTGATTGCTGCTAAAAAATTAAATCGTCCTGTTAAAATTGTACTTACGCGTCCTCAAATGTTTTCCTTAGTGGGCTATCGTCCACAGTCTTGGCAAAAAATTGGGATTGGCGCAGATGCAACAGGTCGTTTTATTGGTATCACGCACGAAGCTATTAGTGGCACTTCTCGTTACGAAGATTTTAGAGAAGGGATTGTGAACGTTTCTAAATTTTTATATGCTTCTGAAAATGTGGATACTAAATACAGTATGCTACCATTGGATATGAGTACACCAGTTTGGATGCGTGGTCCAGGCGAAGCCACTGGTTCTTATGGTTTAGAGTCTGCGATTGATGAATTGTCTTATCAATTAAAAATGGATCCAGTTGAGTTAAGATTGAAAAACTTTACAACGGTGAATCCTGAAAATAAAATGCCATTTTCGGATATCAATTTAAAAGATTGTTATGCCTATGGTCAACAAAAAATTGGCTGGAAAAATCGTCCTTCTACACCAGGTGCTTTAAAAGAAAATGGTTGGTTGATTGGCTATGGTATGGCGAATGGTGTATTTGGCGCGGGTAAGGGAAGTGCGTCTGTTCGTGCTTTATTAAATAAGGATGGCAAATTAACTTTAGAGTGCGCAGTAAGTGATATGGGACCAGGTACCACGACTTCGATGACTAAAATTGCTGCATCCGCAATGCAGATGCCCATTGAAAAAATAAAATTTAAATTAGGTGACTCTGATTTACCTCCAGGCCCTTCTCAAGGAGGATCAGGCACAACCTCTACCGTAGGATCTGCGGTGGACTTGGCTTGTAGCACATTAAAACAAAACTTAAAAGACCTTGCAATTAAATCTGTTCCTTCTTTTGCAAATCTTAAGTCGGATGCGCTAGAAGTTAAAAACGAAATGGTGATGGCAATTGCTGATCCAACGATCAAAATTGCGATTGTTGATTTATTGCAGTTGAGTCCCGATAAACAAATTGATTTAACCATTGCATCCACAGGTAAAACTGCAG
>CAIZLI010000154.1 GCA_903933765.1 uncultured Bacteroidota bacterium | reverse complement strand
TATGCTAAGGAACACGGCTTGACGGAAGCAGAGCTTGTGGAAGTTATTACGCATCTAGCATTTTACGTAGGTTGGCCAAAAGCAATGACTGCCATTATGATTGCGAAAGAAGCATTCGAAAAAGAAAAATCATAGTAGCAGTCTTATAATTGATATTATTGGCTGCAACATTCCACTTAATAAGGGAGCGAGTAAAAAGATAAAAGGGTTATACTTTGATAGTATGGCCCTTTTTTTATTCATAAGTCTAACACCTGTCATTTACCACGTCATCCTTGAACTGAAGTATCTGTTTCTTCATCTCCTTAATCTCCTTAATCTTCTGTTCCAAAGAAATCAACTTGTCATCAAGAATTTCAAGTTTTTGTTTCTTGGTATATTTCCTGCTATACCAGGCGTCAATGATTTGACCTATTTCTTTAATGGTAAATCCAACCGATTTGGCATCACTAATGAACTCCAATTTTTCAACGGTTACCTCATCATAGTGAAAGTAATTATTCGATATGACTGATTCATCTTGTTTGCCCTCAATCAACCCTGATTTTTCATAAAATCGGATTGTGTGGATTGAGATGCCTGTTTTTTTGGATAGCTCGTTTATTAACATATCACAAATATAGGGTGTTGAAAAATAAATATCAACTATAGACTATGCTCTACTGTTGTAGGTTTAAAATTATCACAATATGTTTGTGAATCAAACAAATAATTAGATAATGAGACAAACAATTTTAATTACAGGCGCAAGCAGTGGTATAGGAAAAGAAACAGCAAAATTCTTTCAATCAAATGGATGGAATGTTATTGCAACAATGAGAAATCCTGAAAACGAAACTGAATTGAATGGTTTGGAAAATGTTTTTGTGACGAAACTTGATGTATTGGATTTGGAATCAATCAACCAAGCAATTAGCAAGGGGATTGAAAAGTTTGGAGGAATTGAGGTATTGCTTAACAATGCTGGATATGGTGCTTACGGCCCATTAGAATCTTTTCCAAGAGAAAAAATTTTACGTCAATTCAATACCAATGTTATTGGACTTTTGGATGTTACTAGAGCTATTCTACCGCATTTTAGAGAGAACAAAAAGGGAATTGTAATGAACGTTTCCTCAATGGGAGGTAAAATGACTTTCCCATTAGGTTCATTATACCACGGGACAAAATTCGCTGTTGAAGGTATTTCAGAATCATTAAGATATGAGGTGGAACAATTTGGGGGGAAAGTTAAAATAATTGAACCCGGCGCAATAGCCACAGATTTTGCAGGTCGTTCTGTTGATTTTAATAATGATGAAAAGTTGAGTGCCTATCAAAATATTGTAGGTAAAATAATGAACGTATTCCCTCAAATGATTAAGAATGCCTCATCAACAAATGTGGTAACTGAAGTTATTTATGAAGCAGCGACAGATGGAAAAAATAGACTAAGATATATGGCAGGAAAAGACGCCAAAATGTACAATCTATTGAATAAGTTATTGGGGTATGGCTTCATATTCAAAATGAATAAAATGTTTTTCAAATTGTAAATTATGAATCCAATAGTAAAATATTTTACCGGTGAAAGGTTGGAGAGTTTTTTGTTTATAGGTTTGGGAATTTTAGGATTTGCCATAGCAATATTCTTCTATTTTATTCTCAAAACATCTTTTCTAAAAGGAGTTGCCATTCCATTTCTTTTAGTTT
>CAIZLI010000153.1 GCA_903933765.1 uncultured Bacteroidota bacterium | reverse complement strand
TATACTGTTATTTAATGATCACGTTTAGTTAGTTCCTTGAGTATCAATAAGCTACTTACAAAAAGATAATATTCAATCAATTTTTAAACATATCCATCAATTAAATGTTTGTATATTTAGTTACGCAAGCAATTCATGATAAGCTTTTGTGGTGTTGAATTGTTCGTATTGTTTAAACATTCAGTATAATTAACAAGTAAATATGAACAAGTTTTTACAAATAGCAAGTAACAGCTTTGACTCCTACTTTAATCCTAAAGTTGTTAGAAAAATTGAATTGCTTCTGTTAAGAGCAGCAGTTTTTTCATTTGTACTCCATTTAGCAATCATTTATTTTGGCAATCATTTTAACTATTTTCATAATGTTCAACATAGTTATCTAAAAGCCATTTATACCCCATTTAGCTTTATACTTTTTTATGAAGTTTTTCTGTTGATCATTATTATCCCTAATTCTATTTCAGAGTTTATAGGTAAGCAATTCGAGGTCATTACATTAATTACATTGAGGAGTTTTTTCCATGACATTGCTGACTTTAATACAAGTGAAGCCATTCATTTTCAAAATCCTGCATTTTTAAGTTTATTGTATGATTTATCCGCATCTATTGTCATGTTAGGCTTGACTATTGTATATTATAAAATTTACAACAGTAGTCATAATAAGGAGGTCATTAGAGAGTTAAATCAATTCATCAATATTAAGAAAGTAGTTTCTTTGAGTATGATTGTAGTGCTTTTAATTTTAAGTATTACTAGTTTATTGAATTGGTCAATGGATATGATGGAGGCTTTAAGAATAAATGATAACTATCCAAATCCAAATACAGTTTTTTATGAAGACTTTTTCTCTATCATGATATTTGTAGATGTATTACTGCTTATCATTTCATTTACTTTTCATTCTTCTTTTTTCATCATTTTTAGAAATGCAAGTTTTATCATCACAACTATTTTACTAAGAATGTCTTTAACGATTGAAAAGCCCATGAATTATCTAATTATTATCGTTGGCTTCTTATTTGCAATTGCATCCTTCTTCCTATACAGGTTTAGGTATATCCACCATAAAAGAGATAAATAGTATCTATTGGCAGGCTTTTACTCATTCAACAATAAGCTTGATTTTTTGTTATATCTATTATTAAACGCAACAACATGACATTTCAAGAACAATTGGATCACTTAATTATAGAAAAGCAGGCTATTCCTGAGGCTTTTGCATTACCAGAACTGATCGACCAAAGAACCTATCTATCTGACGGTGAGTTAGTTAATTGGGATGGTCCTACACATGAGGTCTTCTCACCCATTTGTATGCACACCCCAGAAGGGATACAGCGTATTAAGATAGGTTCCTATCCAGTTTGTACCGAGAAAGAGGCGAAAGTCGCATTGGATGCAGCCTGCAAAGCTTATAATGATGGTAGGGGTGAGTGGCCAACTATGTCGGTTGCTCAAAGAATCAATTGTGTGGAACAGTTCGTTGTAAAGATGTTAGCGCAAAAAGAGATTGTTGTGAAATTGATTATGTGGGAGATTGGTAAAACCTATGCAGACTCTGAAAAAGAGTTTGACAGAACAGTGGAATACATTTATGCTACTATAGAAGCACTAAAAGATATTGACAGAGACTCTTCTAGATTCACGATTGAACAAGGTATTGTGGCACAAATAAGAAGATCACCATTAGGCGTTGTATTGTGTATGGGTCCATTCAACTATCCTTTGAATGAAACTTTCACCACATTGATCCCTGCAATCATCATGGGAAATACTTTATTGTTTAAGGCACCAAAGCATGGCACTTTATTGCATTACCCAATGTTAGAAGCATTTAAATCTTGTTTTCCAAAAGGCGTAGTGAATACCATTTATGGAAGAGGTAATGTGATTATCCCTGCATTGATGGAGTCTGGCAAGATCAATGTATTGACACTTATCGGGTCAAGTAAAGTAGCCAATCAATTAAAAAAATTACATCCTAAAGTAAATAGACTAAGAGCGATTTTAGGTTTAGATGCAAAGAACGCAGCCATCATCACTAAGGACGCGGATATTAAATTAGCAGTGCAAGAAACAGTATTAGGATCACTATCATTCAACGGACAAAGATGTACTGCACTTAAAACTATTTTTGTGCATCAATCTATTGCTAAAGAATTCATTGAATTATTAAAAGAGCAGGTGGCAAAATTACAATTTGGATTACCATGGGAAAAAGGAGTGACTTTGACGCCACTGCCAGAACCAGGTAAGCCAGCTTATTTAAATGATTTAATAGAAGATGCAAAACTACATGGAGCAGCCGTGATGAATGAACATGGTGGAACAATGAAAGAAACATTTTTCTATCCTGCCATTTTGTTTCCAGTGAATCACAAAATGAAGATCTATACCGAAGAACAATTTGGTCCAATTATTCCAGTGATTCCATTTGACAATATCGAAGAACCTATACAATACATTATTGAATCAACACATGGTCAGCAAGTGAGTTTGTTCTCAAGAAATCAATCAGAATTAGCAAGTTTAATTGATCCATTGGTGAATCAAGTAAGCAGGGTGAATATCAATTGCCAATGCCAAAGAGGTCCAGATAGTTTTCCGTTCACAGGACGTAAGGATAGCGCAGAAGGCACTTTGTCTGTAGTGGATGCATTAAGATCGTTTTCAATCAGGTCTTTAGTGGCTGCAAAATTAACCGAAGAGAACAAGCATATCATCAATGACATCGTATCTTCTCATCATTCTAATTTCTTAAGTACTAAGTTTATATTTTAATAAAGACGACTGAATAAAAAAAAGCATGCTATTGAATAAATAGCATGCTTTTTTTTATGGGGCATTTTTGATTATTCGAATATTCTAAGGTTGTTACCAGCAAGGGTAGTTTTATATTGTTTCAAAGACGTAGCAGCTGGACCGTTGAGTACTGCTCCTGTTGTACTGAATGTAGATCCATGACCAGAACAATAAAAACGATTATTATTTGCTTGAAAATCTAATAAAACTTGTTGATGGGTGCAAAGCGCACTAACTGCTAAAAATTCATTGGTAAGTGTTCGAGCAATGATGATATTATTTGTTTTGTCTACATAGAATCCACCAGCAGTGTTTAAGCTGCTATAAGGATTTAATGTTATATTGATTGTGAAATCAATCGCTTTAGTTGTGTTATTATTAGATGGCGGTGGTGTAGGGGCAGCAGGGCTGTCTGATTTAGAGCATCCTTGCATACAACCAAATATCAATATTGAAGCAGCACTAAGGCCAACTTGTTCAATGAAATCTTTTCTTTCCATAATAATAAATTTAATATACAACAATAGATAAGGTACTTTTGTTGTAGGATTTAGATTGAATTTAATCAAAAATAGCTCCTCCATGCATAACCATTTGAAATACAAATCTTTGTTAAAGGCATTTTTTTTATTCATTTTGATTGGAAGTCTAAATAAAGTCCAAGGACAAACGGATTCACTTTTGCAAACCTTATTGGTAGATGAAAAAATTGATAGTCAATTGATTGCCCCTAAGAAAATGCTATTTACGCAAGATTTGATCTGGGGGGAAAAAGGAATTTTAAAGAACAGGTATGGCAGCAACCAAGATCTAGTGGAAAGAAGAAAGATTGATTTAAGGATCAGGAGAAAAATGCTACAATTGCATCAAATAGGTGGCTTTGTTACATTAGGTGGTATGGTGGCACAAGGCATTATTGGAAGTCAGTTATACAAAGGCTCCTATCAATTAAAAGAAACACACGAAAAACTAGGTACCGCAATCAATCTGTCTTATGGGTTTACAGCCATCAATGGATTATTTACACCGCCATCCACTTTTAAAAGAGATAAAAAATTAACATCTATCAGATTGCATAAGTGGTTGGCTATTGCGCATATGTCTGGTATGATCGCAACCAATATACTAGGTACACAAATTGAAAATAATTATGCACTTAAACCTTATCACCGCGCGGCAGCTTATACTAGCTTCATTAGTTTAGCCGCAGCTATGGTGGTGATTAAATTTTAAAATATGCTATTACACGTAATATTTTCTTTTATCGTTTCTATGTTTTTTCAAAGTCCAACTTATGAAACGAGTGCATCTTCGGTTAAATATTCAATGGTGCACAAATTACATAGTTGGGAGGGTGTAAGTAAAGAGTTAAAAGTGGCTACTAAGTGGAACGAACAAAAAAATGAAATTGAACAAATTTCAATTGTAGTGAATGTGGCAACCTTTAATAGTGGCCTATCTAGCAGAGACAGCCATATGATGGAAGTATTGGATGGTTTAACTTATCCGAGAATTATATTTAGCAGTAGTAGTGTA
>CAIZLI010000152.1 GCA_903933765.1 uncultured Bacteroidota bacterium | reverse complement strand
ACCTTTGCCGGGCGTATCGATTAGATGCAAGATAATGAATTCATATGGTTTCTATAGGGAACATACAATTACCAGATTTTCCGCTTTTATTAGCGCCCATGGAGGACGTAAGTGACCCCCCATTTAGAGCGGTGTGTAAAGACAATGGAACCGACCTCATGTACACCGAATTTATTAGCAGTGAGGGCTTGATTCGAGATGCCATTAAAAGCAAACAGAAATTAGATATTTATGATTACGAGCGCCCAATAGGTATTCAAATATTTGGGGGTGATGAGGAAGCGATGGCTTTGTGTACCAAAATTGTTGATACAGTAAACCCAGATTTAATTGACATTAATTTTGGTTGCCCCGTAAAAAAAGTAGCGATGAAAGGGGCTGGCGCAGGCGTCTTAAGAGACCTAGATTTGATGGTACGTTTAACCGAAGCGGTGGTAAAAAGTACCAACCTCCCGGTTACAGTAAAAACAAGATTGGGATGGGATGACAATAGTTTGAATGTACATGAAGCAGCATTGAGATTACAAGATGTAGGTATTAAAGCTTTAGCGATTCATGGACGTACAAGAGTACAGATGTATAAAGGCGAGGCTGATTGGACCATCATTGGAAATATTAAAAACGACCCAAGAATTCATATTCCAATTTTTGGCAATGGGGATATTAATTCTCCAGAGAAAGCATTGGAATATAAAAATAAATACGGCGTGGACGGTGTGATGATTGGCAGGGCTGCCATTGGTTATCCATGGATCTTTAGAGAGATCAAACATTTTTTAGCCACTGGTGAAAAAATGAAATCTCCGACTGTCGAAGAGCGCGTAGAAGTAGCAAGAAAGCATTTAATCAAATCTTTAGAATGGAAAGGACCCATTGGTGGCATCAACGAAATGCGCAGACATTATGCCAACTACTTAAGAGGCTTACCAAATATCAAAGAATATAGAAACCAATTAGTGCGTATTACAGAGCGCGAAGGCATCGAAGCGATATTGGATGAGATCAAAGAAAAATTCAAAGGAATGGAAATAGACTCTGGTAAAATTGTTTTAGAGAACTACCATGAGCATTGTCCTATCAATTAAAATAGGTTTCGCCTACTTTTTATTTTGTAAGAATTCAACTACTTTTTAATGGCCTCAATGACGCTAGCATCTAATGGGTCAACACTCATTGGGAAATAATGTGTCAATACCCCTTCTTCATTGATTAAGTATTTGCAAAAATTCCAAGCAGGTGCTTGATTACACCATCCATTTAAATTAGCAGCCGTCAACCAAGTATACACTGGATTCTGATCATTCGACTTCAACACAACCGACTTTGACATCAAAGGAAAACTTACGCCATAATTTTTTTGACAAAAAGCAGCAATGGCTTGGTCGTCTTTTGTTTCTTGATTTTTAAAATCATTGGCAGGGAAACCTACCACAACTAAAGATCCTGCAAATTGTTTAGATAATTTTTCTAAATTTTCATACTGACCAGTATAACCGCAATCACTCGCTGTATTCACTATCAATACTTTTTTTCCTTTGAATTGCTCAAAACTAAACGCATTACCTGCAATGTCTTTAGTCGTTAAACTATAGAATTCTAGTGATCCTTTTTTATTTGATACATTCTCCTGCACTTGCTTAGATCCCGCTTTTCCAGAGGACCACATAATTGCTGGATAGATCGTTTTTAAAATAGATTGACGATAGGTCATATCCTTTTTCTTCATCAATAATGCAGCAGTCACCAATACCCCCACTGCAATGGCTATTTTAATGATCATATTTTTATATTTTTTTAGGTACATCTTTTTTATTCAGGCAATTATCCAATTAATCTTTTCAATAACCAACCCTTGCCTTTATAAGGTGGATATTTAAAACCAGGATCAATCCAAGTAGGTGTTTTTAAAACAGATTTTGTATGCGTAAAAGTATCAAAACTTGATTTTCCATGATATCCACCTGTTCCGCTAAAACCTCTACCACCAAAGGGTAATTCATGATTGGTGATATGCATCGTTGCATTGTTTACACAAGCACCACCCGAAGGCACATTGGTTAACCAATAGGCTTCATCATTTTTGTTTTCAGTAAATACATAGAAAGCCAATGGGTTTGGATTTTTTTGAATAATCGCCAACGCTTCTTCCCTATTTTCATAAGTTAGAATAGGCAGGATAGGACCAAAAATTTCATCCTGCATAATTTTCGCATCTGGATGAACGCCTGTCAAAATAGTAGGCTCAATAAATAATTTTTCTCTATTGGACTTTCCTCCATAAACTATTTCGCCATCCCCTAAATAAGAAGTTAGACGTAACCATTGTTTGTCATTAATTATTTTACCATAATGTTCTGAATTTTCGGCATCTACACCATAGAATGCTTGAAGCGCAATAATTAACTCTTTAATAAGTGCATCTTTTAATGCATGGGGCACTAAAATATAATCAGGCGCAATGCACATTTGACCACAATTAGAAAATTTAGGATTGGCTAAACGACGCGCAGCTACCCTCAAATTAGCATCAGCACATATGACTGCAGGGCTCTTGCCTCCTAACTCCAAAGTCACTGGCACCAATTGTTCTGCCGCTAACTTATAGATGATTTTTCCAACCATGGTACTACCCGTATAAAAAATATGGTCGAATCTGTTTTCGGCAAGTAATGGTGGAAGTACAGTTGCGCCTTCCCCTTCTAAATACATGATATAATTTTCTGGAAATAAATCAGCAATCATTTTTCCCATCACAGCTGCTGTGGCAGGTGCAAATTCACTTGGTTTTAAGACTGCACAATTACCGCCTGCAATCGCACCAATCAATGGCGTAAATAATAATTGAAAAGGATAATTCCAAGGAGCAATGATACAAACCACGCCCAAGGGTTCTTGAACGGTATAGCTTGTGGAAGGCATATTGACCAAGTTAGTAGGAACCGACTTAGGCTCCATCCATTCTTGTAAATGCTTTATGGTATAGTTTAACTCACTCAAGAAAAACCCAATTTCTGTTGCCCAAGCATCTTCATCGGTCTTTTTCAAATCCGCATACAATGCTTTATATAATGGCTGCTCATGGTCAAGCACCACCTGCTTTAGTCTTTTAAGTTGCAAAAGCCTAAAATCAAAAGACTGGGTCGCCCCTGACTGAAAATATTGTCTTAACGCTTCTAACTGTGTATTCATAGCTTCAAAAATGTATAGCAATTTAAACTTTAATCCCCAATCTGACGCCAAATTAAGCGTTCATAAAAATAATTTCAACATATGGCCAATTTTTAATAATTTAACCTACTTAAAAAACCGAAGGAGTGCCCCTCCTT
>CAIZLI010000151.1 GCA_903933765.1 uncultured Bacteroidota bacterium | reverse complement strand
GAAATTTGAGCAAAGATAATCAAACCATCCTACTAAGTACAGATATCCCCTACCTTTGCAACATAAATTGAATAATTCTATGGCAAGTATAGGGGACGATTTACAAACCAGGTGGTGGGATTTAGAACGAAAATTGATGGACAAATTTGGCAAAAAGCCAGACCTAGAGTCCATTCTGTTTTTAATAGGCTTACAAGAAACTGGTTTTATCCAAGAAAAAATTAGCAAGGAACAAAAGCAGGACCTGATGCATGTGGCTATTTGCAGCATTTTAATGTCGAGTGGTTTTTATGTAATTGAAGGCAAAGATGGCGATGGCTGGCCGCACTTTAAACAACTTAAAAACCTACCGGTAATGGACCTAATAGAGCAGGAGGTTTTCCTAAAAGACCATGTTTTGCTTTATTTTGATAACAATCAGTTCTAGTCCATTGGTTTTTTACCAATTTTTATGAATATTTGCACTAATTAAAAAATAAACTATGCAATTCCCAGCAGACTTACGTTACACAAAAGACCATGAGTGGATTAAATTAGAAGGCAATACCGCTACGATTGGTATCACAGACTTTGCACAAGGCGAGTTGGGAGATATTGTATATATAGATATCAATACGGTTGGAACTACTTTAGCAGCAGAAGCTGTATTTGGTACAGTAGAAGCAGTGAAGACAGTGAGTGATTTATTTTTACCTATTGCTGGCACAGTCTTAGAAGTGAATCCAGCTTTATCAGCTCAACCAGAATTGGTGAATACCGATGCATATGGTGAAGGCTGGATGATTAAAATGACGGTAAGTAATCCAGCAGATGTGGATGCATTGCTTACTAGCGAAGCCTATGCGCAGTTGGTGCACTAATCCAACCTTTATGAAATACCTTATTTGGGTGATCGCAGAAATCGCACTCGTATTTGTATTGCTAAGCCTTCCTGGCAATAGCTTCACAGATCGAACTGGCTGGTTATACTTATTACCGATTGACAAAATTGTGCATGTCATTCTATTTGGCTCATTGGCCTGGTCCTTCTATTGTTTTTTTGATCAATCATCCATTCAAGCACTTAAATCTGTGCGCGCACAAGCCTGGGCTATGATTTTCTGTATTGTATATGGAATTGCGATGGAATACTACCAAAAATGGTATGTCCCAAGCAGGGGATTCGAGGTGAAGGATATGATTGCAGATGCAGCAGGAGTCATATTTGCATTGCCACTATATCAATTATGGAAAAAAAGACAATAATTTGTACTTTTAACAGTAACCTAATACAAGATCACCAATGGGGATAGAACAAGATATTCAACAAGCTAGTTTCAGAAATGAATTTCAGAAAATGGGCATCAATCTCCTTTTCACTGCCAATTGGTTGAATGAACAAATTGGTAAAATACTTTCCGAAGAAGGTGTTACACAACAACAATACAATATCCTGCGCATATTAAGAGGAAGTGCTACACCATTGAGCACACTTAAAATTAGAGAACGCATGTTGGATAAGATGAGTGACACGAGTAGGATTGTAGATCGTTTAATTGCAAAAGAATTGGTCTTAAAAAATACTTGTGAAAAAGACAAAAGATTAGTCGACATCACCCTCTCCCCTAAAGGGCTTGATTTAGTGGATCAATTAGATCAATTCAATGATCGCATTGACGCTTTATTAAAAGGCATCAATGAATCCGAAGCAAAAACTATGAATCAAATTCTCGATAAAATTAGAATCGATCCAGCAAGCACCTAGTGCTAAAACATATTTATTTCATCCATTTCCTTTTTATCCATTTTTCAAATCAAGCGTTCAGCATTTATTTTCAGCTATGCATAAAATTTTATTTACACTTTTATTAGCCATCCCATTTTCAGTAATTGCACAACCAAGCTTGTCAGATAAAAATGTATTTGAATTCAGAGCCGTATGGGTTGCAACAGTGGTCAATATCGATTGGCCAAGTAAACAAGGATTGAGCAGCCAAGTGCAAAAAGCTGAGTTTGAAGCATTATTAGATATGCACCAAAAAAATGGCATGAACGCCATCATCATGCAGGTAAGACCTTCTGGCGATGCTTTGTATCCATCCAGCTTGGAGCCATGGAGCGAATACCTAATGGGGAAACAAGGACAAGCGCCAAGTCCATATTATGATCCATTGAGTTTTATGATTGAAGCAACACACCAACGTGGTATGGAATTTCATGCATGGATCAATCCATATAGAGCCGTGTTTGATGTCAATAAATCTAGCATCGCTAATACCCATTTATCAAAAGTCCACCCTGAATGGTTTTTAACCTACGGTGATAAAAAATATTTCAATCCGGGTTTGCCAGAAGTTTGGGATCATACCAACAAAGTAGTAGGTGATTTAGTGGCACGTTATGATATTGATGCGGTGCATATGGATGATTATTTTTATCCTTATAAAATTGTAGGAAAGGAATTCCCAGACGAATCCACTTTTCAAAAAAATGCAAGAGGTTTAAGCAAGGACGATTGGAGAAGAAGCAACTGCGATACCATTGTAAAACAATTGTCTGCAACCATACACAAAGTCAAGCCAGGTGTGCAATTTGGCATTAGTCCATTTGGTGTTTGGAGAAACCAATCAACAGATCCAAGAGGTAGTAAAACAAAAGCGACGACCAACTATGACGACTTATATGCAGATATTTTATTGTGGTTAGAGAAGGACTGGATTGATTATGTGGCACCACAATTGTATTGGGAGCAAGGTCATGCTTTAGCGGACTACAATGAATTAATTGAGTGGTGGAATCGCAATAGTTATGGTAAGAATTTTTATGTGGGTCATGGCATTTACAGAGCAGGAAGCAATGCTGCGTGGAAGTCTCCAAATGAAATTCCAAATCAAATTAAAAAAATGAGGGCCTTAAAAAATACCCATGGTAGCGCTTATTTTAGCAGTGCAAGTTTTAAAACCAATGCGAATGGATGGAATGATAGCTTACAAAATACCTATTACCGCCAACCTGCTTTAATTGCGCCAATTGAATGGTTGGTTCAACATAAAATGGTAAGTCCTAAACTTGTAAAGCAGGATGAAAATAGCTACACGATAATAGATAGCAATCCTAGCAATACCTTAAAATATTTTGCATTGATTCAGAAAACCAAAACAGGTTATCAGGTAGCTGCGATCATACCAAAAGAAACCAAGTCTATACAGTTGAATACTTTAGGTATCACCAAATCGACATCAGAACCAATTTGGATGGTGGCTGTTGGAAAACAAAATCAATTAAGCAAGTACCAAGTCGTCAATTAATTAATCGTAGGTACGTTTTAAAGGCAGGTTCTCATTGGCTTTGATAATCAATGGAACATGCTCAACAATCGTCATGTCATTGTCCAATCCAAAAGCTTTCTGATCGCTTTGTGATAATTGCTTGATATTGAAATATAAGTCCATAATAAAATCTTCTTTCAATGAAAGTTCATTTTCAATAGAGAAGAAGCTTTCGATAATCACATAGGTAATATCTGCGTGAAAATCTTTTTGTTTTAAAGATTCATACTTGCTGTAAATGCCTAATTCTTGGCACTCATTTAATTCCTGCATGACTTTCTTGAAAAGCACATTCACACGTGGTTGAATACGGAAACCTAATTTAAAATCAACACGCATTACTTTATCATCTATTAATTCACGAATACTATAAGACATGCCGTATGGAGAATCCGTGCGGTCAATATGAATGAACCAATAAATGTCGGCACGCTTTGGTTTCTTATTTAAAATAGAATCGATAATACGATGTTCGATCTCTCTGTGGTTATTTGCTTTAGTTAAATAGACCAAGTGAGTGGCATATTTAGGCACATCTTTGTCTGCACTCAAATTGGATAGTTGCTCCAAATAAGTCCCTAGTTTCACGAAATCCAAATAACGATTGGCAATTTTTCTTGCACGATGCCAAATCAACATCACAAAAATGATACTGAATGAAAAGCCTAAAGTGATATAAGCATGTTTAATTTTAATCACATTTGCTAAAAAGAAGGAGATCTCAACAGTACTAAAAATTAAAATTACAAAAGCGACAAGTGTTTGACTCCACCTCCTCACATTCAATAAATAAAAATTTATCAAAACCGTAGTCATCATCATTGTTAAAATAACCGAAAACCCATAAGCGTTTAGCATACTTTCACTATCCCTAAAAAAGAATAGCATCGAAATACATCCAAACCATAATAATAAATTAAAACTTGGAATATAAATTTG
>CAIZLI010000150.1 GCA_903933765.1 uncultured Bacteroidota bacterium | reverse complement strand
TTGTCACAAATTGCTGCTAAGCCATTTTCATCTAATAAATTCATGGGTACTTGCATGAACTGCATAGTCGCACCTCCTTGTAAAAATAAAACTTCATAATGATCACCAATACCCATCAATCTTTTTACAATTTGTTTTGCTTCTTCAACAACCGCCACAAAATGTGTTGTTCTGTGTCCTATCTCTAATATAGATAAACCTGTTCCGTTAAAATTATGAATGGCTACTGCTGCTTCATCCAGTACTTCTTTGGGTAAGATAGAAGGTCCTGAATTAAAATTATGTAATTGCATGTACTATTTTTTGAAAATTATTCGCCTTCGTTTTCATCCATTGTGGTCACACCTCCAGAAACCACGTACTTCATGGCTTCTGCGGCACCAATACCTTTTGGTAATTTTTTGATTCTTGTTGGAGCAACAATATAAGTAATACCAGAAATCGCATATGAATGGGGCACATACACTGTTACAAAATCGGCTAATCCAAAATGTGCGCTATCTTTTTGTGTGATGAAACCAATTCTCCAAACATCAGTTGCATCCACATTCACTAAAATTGGTTGATCAAATTTTTTCTTATTCCCAGCAAATGCTTCTAAAAAATCTTTGACTGAGGAATAAATAATTTTAATCCCAGGTGTTTTTTCTAACACCTTATCAAAAACAGAAACCAATCTTTCTACAAAAAATAAAGAGGACAACCAACCTACAACTAATACCAACGCCATTGCAACTAAAAATCCAAGGCCAGTCACTTTTGGTATTTGTCCGTTCACTGCGGCAAACTGAACGGGAAAAAGGACATTTAATAAATTAGGTAAAAAATTGTCTACCCAATTGAATAGACTCACCACCACCCATACCGTCACCCCAATAGGTGCCAATACCACCACCCCTTGAAAGAATAATTGAGCCATAAAGCCCAAAATCTGTTTTCTGTTAAGTTTCTGCCTTAAACTGGGCATTTTATGCTGATTTAGCTACAAATTTCACTCATTTCGACCATTTATCAATAATTAATACAAATTTCATGCTTGGAAACTTTGAAAACGTCCAAAGTTTTCTTAGTTTTGCGCCTTCAACTGAAACTATGCAAACAAAAATACTGTTCAAGGCAAGGGATTTAATGCTCCAGTCTGGTCTAAGACAGTTGACCATGGACGATTTGGCCCATCAATTGGGGATCAGCAAAAAGACGATTTATCAATATTATAAGGATAAAGACGATTTGGTGAAAGCCGTGGTGAACCTTGAATTAAAAAACCATGAACTTATTTGTAAAGACTGTAAATCCAAAGCAGAAAATGCAATTCACGAAATGTTTTTGCTCATGGAGAATATGAAAGCCATGACGCAAACCATGAATCCGAATTCGATGATGGAATTGGAAAAGCATTTTTCGTCTTCTTTTGATATGATCAAAAATCATAAGGATGAATTTTTGTTTTCATTGATCAAACAAAATTTAATGAAGGGGATTGAGGAAGGATATTATAGAAAAGACCTTGATATTGATATCATTTCAAAATTTCGTTTAGAAACTGTATTTATTCCATTTAATCTGCACCTATTTCCTTTGAACAAATTCAATTCTATTGAAGTACACACGCAATTGATGGAACATTTTGTGTATGGATTGATGACAGTGAAAGGACATGAATTAATGAATCAATATAAAAAATTAAGTAATCAAGCAATCTAAATAGACACATGAAAAAAATCCTATTCTTAGTAACGTTATTTTTTGCCACTGCCGCATTTGCGCAGGAAGAAAAGACGGTACATGCATTTTCACTAATAGACGCGGTGAACTATGCACAAAAAAATAATGTACAAGTTAAAAATGCATTATTGGATATTGATATCCAGATTCAAACCAATAAAGAAATTGCTTCAGCAGCTTTACCAACTATTGGTAGCAGCGTAGGTGGAACAGACTTTCTTACGATACCTACTTCATTATTACCTGGACAGATTTTTGGTGGAGCGCCTGGAACCTTTATTCCTGTTCAGTTTGGTACTAAGTTCAATGCAAATTATGGCGCCAACTTTAATCAAATATTATTTGATGGCCAGGTTTTCATTGCATTACAAGCAAGATCAACCTCTTTAGATTGGAAAAGAAAGAATGCAGCCTTAACCGAAGAAAACATCAAAGCCAATATTTATAAAATTTACTACCAGCTTTCTGCAAGTAAAACACAATTAAATATTTTAGACGCCAATATCGAACGTTTAGAAAAATTAGCAAAAGATGCCGCAGCAATGTATAAAAGTGGTTTTGCTGAAAAACTAGATGTAGACAAAGTAAATGTGCAGTTAAACAATTTACAAACCGAAAAACTAAAAGCAAATAACAGCGTGACCATTGGCTTTATGGGTTTAAAGATGTTAATGGGCATGCCTGTGAAAGACAGTCTTGTTTTAACAGATATCATCAATGAAAACAATTTGAGTGCTGATGTACTTTACGAAGATAATTTCGAATATGGCATTCGCAAAGATTTTCAATATTTAACAACGATTAAAAAATTAAGTGCATTCAATGTAAAGCGCTACCAGTTGAGTTTTTTACCTACCATCACAATGAACGGCGCTTATACTAAAAATGCACAAAGAACCAAGTTTGATTTTTTTGATAAAAACGGAAACTGGTTTGAAACAGCACTGATTGGATTAAATGTAAACTTTCCTTTATTCAACGGAGGTGCAAGAATCGCTAAAATCAATAAGGCAAAACTTGAATTACAACAAGTAGATAACCAAATGGTTGCTTTGAAGAACAATATAGACAACGAGTTAAGTCAGGCTAAATTAAATTATATGTCTTCTGTTGCCACGGTTAATTTTCAAAAAAAGAACATGCAATTAGCGGAGAACGTATACAGCCAAACTAAAAAGAAATTTGAAGCAGGCGCAGGTTCAAATACAGAGATCTCATCTGCTCAAGCAGACCTAGTAGCTGCACAAAATAATTTTATGAACGCCCTTTATACTGCCTTGATCGCTAAGGTTGATTTATTAAAAGCAAGCGGTAAACTATAATTCAAACAATTACAC
>CAIZLI010000149.1 GCA_903933765.1 uncultured Bacteroidota bacterium | reverse complement strand
TACGTTTCTCTTGGATTTTTATGTTTTTCAATTAAACTATACAATTGAGGTTGCGTATATTTTGGATCATCCCCTTCATTGTGACCATGTTTTCTGTAGCAAACCATGTCAATGAAAATATCGTTCTTAAATAAATGTCTGTAAGTTGTTGCAATCTGCACGGCTTTCACCACTGCTTCGGCATCATCTCCATTCACATGTATTACAGGCGCTTGAACCATTGCAGCAATTGAGGTACAATAGTTCGCACTTCTTGCATCATCAAAATCTGTTGTGAATCCAATTTGATTATTAATTACAAAGTGAATTGTACCACCAGTCTTATAACCATTCAATTGGCACATCTGCAAAATTTCATACACAATACCTTGACCAGCTACTGATGCATCACCATGTATAAGAATTGGTAAAATTTTAGACACATCAGACTTATATAAGATATCTGACTTAGCACGCGCAAATCCTAAAACAACTGGATCGACTGCTTCTAAGTGCGATGGATTAGGCATCAATTTAAGATGTACTTTTTTATTACTGAAAGTAGTCACTTCAGAAGAGAAGCCCATATGGTATTTTACGTCACCGCTTCCCATGGTTTGATCTAATACAGCAGTGCCTTCAAATTCACTAAAAATTTGTTCATAGGTTTTGCCCATGATATTTGCAAGCACATTCAATCTTCCACGATGTGCCATACCAATCACTACTTCTTCTACACCATGTTCTCCTGCCGTATTAATGATGGCATCCAATGCAGCAATCGTAGATTCTCCACCTTCTAGTGAGAAACGCTTTTGACCAATGTATTTTGTATGCAAGAATTTTTCGAAAATAACACCTTGATTTAATTTTTCAAGGATGTGTTTTTTCTGATCCAATGGAATTGGTTGACTGAATTTATTTTCAAATTCATCGGTTAACCAATCGATTACTTTTTGATCAGAAATATATTTAAACTCGATGCCCAAATTATGCGCATACGTTTTTTGTAAATGAGTAAGGATGTTTTTTAAAGTCGTTGCACCTAATCCAATGATGGATCCAACCTGAAATGTCTTATTCAAATCTGCCTCCGTTAATTCAAAGCAAGACAGATCCAAATTAGCACCTCTATCCTTTCTTGTACGAATAGGATTGGTCGTAGCAATTAAATGTCCTTTGTTTCTGTAGCCCAATATCAAACGGTACACTTTAATTTCATTGGCCCAATCCGCACTTACATTTGATAAGGGGGATGGAGCTGTTTGAGCAGGTGCTGTTGTGCCGTTTTGCATCGCAAAATCGAAGCCTTCGAAAAATTTTATGATATCAGGGTCTACTGATGCAGGATCAGTTAAAAATTGTTGGTACAAACCTTCTATGAAGGCTGGATGGGAGTTGGTGATGTAGCTGAAATCCTTCATTGTATATCCTTGCGTTTATTTGTAAAACTAGGTAAGCAAATATCGGTTTAAATGATTGATTAATAAAGTAAAATGCGCTAAAAATCTAAGTAAGATTTTGATCTTAAGCAGCCTTGTTTTTTGTATTTTCACAGATATTCCACAATTTATACGCAAATAGTTGAAAAATAGGTTTTTGGATTCATTTTAACTCATTGATTTTCAATATTTTACATTCAATTTTTATTTTTTTTCATTTTAATTTTTAATATTTGCGCAAGTCCCTTACCTTTGCCCTCCTGAAAATTAATTAGTACATGGCAAATCATTCGGCTACAAAAAAAGATGTAAGACAAGCAACTAAACGTCGCGATAGAAACCGTTATTATGGTAAAACTACTCGTAACGCTATTCGTGATTTAAAGACATTAGAAGAACAAAAAGCTTACGACGAGAAATTACCAACAATCGTTTCTCAAATTGATAAATTAGCTAAGCGTGGTATTATCCACAAAAACAAAGCTGCTAATTTAAAGAGCAAGTTAGCTAAGCACGTTGCTGTGAAGCAAGTGGTTAAGAAAAAGTAATTGAATACGCTTTAAAAGCGTCTTTAACCAATATTGAAATCCTGCCCTCCGAGGCGGGATTTTTTTGTCCCCACCCTATGTGAAATACTCCCTTTCCTAGGCATCTATTTTCATTGTATCTTCGTTGTATGACTGAGAAAATATTAATCCTCGATTTTGGTAGCCAATACACGCAGTTAATTGCAAGAGCAGTTAGAGAAGCCAATGTGTACTGTGAAATCCAACCCTTTCATAATGCAATCGTATTTGATGAACACTTAAAAGGTGTGATTTTAAGCGGTTCTCCTGCCAGTGTGAACGAAGACGAAGCTCCCAATGTGGATATACAAGCTATTTTAACCAAACTACCCCTTTTAACCATTTGTTATGGCGCACAATTAAGTGCTAAGAACTTTGGCGGTAAAGTAGAAAAGTCCAATAAACGAGAATATGGCCGTGCCCAATTGCGTATCAAAAAGGCCGATATCATTTTTAAGAATATCCCAGACAATAGCCAGGTATGGATGAGTCACAGTGACTCCATTACTGTTTTACCCGAGAACTTTGAACTATTGGCCGATACAGAGAGTATTCCTGTAGCCGGTTTTAGAAAAATAGCAGATCAAGGACATAGTCTTCACGGATTCCAGTTTCACCCAGAAGTCTATCATTCATCGGAGGGTAAGACCATGATTCGCAATTTCTTGGTAGAAATATGTGGCTGTAGCCAAAACTGGACCCCTGCCTCTTTTGTCAATGAGACCGTAGCGCAGTTAAAAGAGCAGATTGGTGAGGGACATGTGATTATGGCATTGAGTGGAGGGGTGGATAGTACCGTTGCTGCCACTTTAATTCATAAGGCCATTGGCAATCGCCTTCATGGTATTTTTGTAGACAATGGGGTTTTAAGGAAGGACGAGTTCCAGCAGGTGCTAGACATGTACGGTAAAATTGGATTGAATGTAAAAGGCATCGATGCTAAAAACATGTTCTATGATGGCCTTGCAGGCAAATCTGACCCCGAAGAAAAGCGTAAAATCATTGGAAAACTATTTATAGATGTATTTCAAGTAGAAGCTTCTAAAATGTTGGAAGCCAAGTTTTTAGGTCAAGGAACTATCTACCCAGATGTCATTGAAAGCGTAAGCGTTCATGGACCATCTCAAACCATTAAATCGCACCATAATGTAGGAGGTTTACCAGATACCCTACACCTTAAATTAGTTGAACCCCTTCGTAGTTTATTCAAGGATGAGGTTAGAAAAGTGGGCCTTGAATTAGGGATCCCTGCCGATATGATTCAAAGACATCCTTTCCCTGGACCGGGATTGGCTATCCGTATCTTGGGTGAGATTACACCTGAGAAAGTAGACTTATTACAAAGAGCAGACGCGATTTATATCAATGGACTGAAAGAATTTGGATTATACGATAAGGTTTGGCAGGCTGGCACCATCCTTTTACCTGTAAAAAGCGTTGGAGTCATGGGTGATGAAAGAACCTATGAGTTCACTGTGGCATTAAGAGCAGTAACTTCTGTAGACGGTATGACCGCAGACTGGGCACACCTACCTTATGAATTCTTAGCACATATGAGCAACTCTATCATCAACCAAGTTAGAGGCATCAATAGAGTTGTCTATGATATTAGTAGTAAACCACCTGCAACTATAGAGTGGGAATAGAAAAGACCTAGTTTAATTTCTTCTGAATAGAGGTGATCTGATCCTGTAAAGTATTCACCACACCAGCCAATTGATCTACATTCCACATGGGCTGAGCACCCGCTTTATGGATGATGTAAACAGCCTTCCAAACCTCCACTATATCTTTCGTATTTACTTGATATGGCTCGTATAAAGGATTGTCACTCAACAAAGTAAGCTTCTCTCCAATGGTATCCACTGAACGGTCGTCGTTGGTAATGATACGCTTATAGACTACGCCATCTGTATTTGAAATTACGATATAGGTATTGCTGCTTTTTACATCCTTTAGACTCGCCACACGCTCACCCACAATCACACTTCCACTAGGCGTTGGCAACATACTATCTCCAACGATCTCAAATGCGCGGTATTCCCCTGGCGCCAACATAGGTAAGGTGAAGGTATTTAGCTCGTCAATGAATTCGGGGTCAGCATAGCCAGCTAAGTATCCTGCAGCTGCTTTTACAGGCACAAAAGATACAATCGCGGCACTACTTGAAGGATCGGATTTAAGTGAACGACGACGCTCTAAATAAGAACCTCCCATATTGTATCCTTGATTCAAGTCAAATTCCTCCATCTGTGAAAGATCTTGAAATAAGAATATCTCCAAACTAATATTAAATAAAGCACAAATGGCTTCCTGTACTTCTAATCTCGGCTCTGCCCTGCCTTCCTCATAGGCACCCACTAGTGAACGCTTGATTTGAAGTTGGTTGGCTAACTCTTCTTGAGTCCAATCACGTTGCTTTCTGATGAATTTTAAATTCTTGCCTGCGTATGACATAACTAATAATTTTAGTGCAATTTACTAATTATTTTAGTTTTTCCAAATTTATTTAGCAATTTATTTTTTTGAGGCCATCCCCCTTCTTGGTAACTTGCAGTATGGCTAAAGTAAAAAAGGATCAACCCGTTATATTAATTACCAACGATGATAGCATCGGTGCACCTGGTATCCATGCCCTTGTAAAAGCAGTCAAAGGATTGGGCAAAGTCGTGGTAGTGGCGCCTGATAAACCTCAAAGTGGTATGGGGCACGCCATTACACTAGGCCAACATTTAAGATTAACCAAAGTGCATTGGGAGGACGATCCTACAGTAGAAGCTTATTCTTGTAGCGGGACGCCTGTGGATTGTGTAAAATTAGCTGTAGACAAGGTATTGCACCGTAAACCAACCATTTGTCTTAGCGGTATCAACCACGGAGCCAACCATTCTATCAATGTCATTTATTCTGGCACCATGTCTGCGGCTTTAGAAGCCTCAATTGAAAGTATTCCAAGCATTGGCTTTAGTTTATTAGACCTTGGTATTGATGCAGATTTTACAGCAGCTATGCATTATGCCCGCATTATTGTTGAACATGTGTTGGCAGATAAAAAATTAGACAAACATTTATGCTTGAATGTGAATATTCCTAAAGTAGCTACTAAACTAATTAAGGGGATTAAAATTTGCAAACAGGCTTATGCAAAATATGACGAGAAATTTGTTGAGCGTACCGATCCTCATGGTAAAAAATATTACTGGCTTACAGGTGAATTTGTGAACTTTGATAAGTCAAAAGACACCGATGTTTGGGCACTTAAAAACAATTATATAAGCGTGGTACCTGTTCAATTT
>CAIZLI010000148.1 GCA_903933765.1 uncultured Bacteroidota bacterium | reverse complement strand
GGAATGGGAAGAAGGCATGCCAACCAACATTTTACTTCTTTGTTATCTGCCCACGTATGGGTGCAGGGCTGGATTGCTTCTTATTTATTAACTGGTAATCACAGAGCACTAGATGTGGCAGAACAAACAGGAGATTTGTATTTAAGAAGAATTTTTGGAGACCATGATTTACGTGGTAGAAGATTGTATTTATCCGTTTGGAATTTATCAGAGGTCTATGATGTAAATAAGAAAGAAAAATATTTCACCGAATTGAATGATCGCGTAAAAATTATGCTTGATTTACAAAAATCATCAGACCAGGGTGGAAGTTTAGTGATTGACAGATATGGTTATTCTCAGATTTATGTTTCGCATGGTTTGTATAAGTTTTACCAAATGACTGGAGATGATAAAATTAAAAAAGCTTTAATCACGCATGCAAAATGGCAGAGAGACAATCCTTCTATTAATCACCAAATGGAGTCTTTATTGGCAACATTACATGGCTTGTCTATTGGTTATGAATTTACGAAAGATCAAAGCTTCTTAAAAGAAGGTATTAAGCGTGCGCAAAATCTGATTACAGATAAGTTACCACTCAATTTTAATGAGTATAAAAACCAAAAAGATTTATCTGATGCTTTGGAGAAAGTAAGTCACTTACCTGATGATAAAGAAAGTTTTAGAAGAGAAGCGATTTGGAAAATCACCAATGGCCTAAGAATTTTTGGATGGACCCATATGTTTGGTATTCCTTATTTACAAAACAAAATGGATAAGGCAAATTTGAATATCAAATCAAAATAGTAGTTGGAATTCGGTTTTAAGCATTAAAGAAACAACTATGGTTAATACCATAGTTTGTTTCTTTTTTTTATTGCTGTAGGGGGAGGGTTCGAACCTCCATGAGGCAGTTAGCTATAACACAAAGTTCAGTGGTCGACCCTGGTCGCTTATTGCTAAGCGGCTCTATGTTACGTTTATCCCGTGATCCCCACCTCCGAGACAAGGAGGCATGTTTGCCAAGATTTCATCACCCCACAGTATTAAGATCTATCGTATGAACGGCCTTTTTCAAAGAATCTTTAAGGTTTCCGTTCATTTGATAAATCAAAACTAATGTATTCGTATTTATATTGAAAATATATTAAGCAAATATTAAAAAATATAGAAAATATCAAATAAATTGCAGTTATATTAATCAATACACAAAAATGGAAGCAAAAAACAACCCTAAATTGAATATTGACAAAAGCCTTGACAAGCTGGATTTGCAAATTATTCAAACCATGATGCTAGATGGAGAGATTTCTTATGCCGATTTAGGCAAGCAACTTTTTGTATCTGGTGGTACCATTCATGTCCGCATCAAAAAATTAGAAGAATTGGGCATTGTTCAAGGTAAAAGACTGGCTGTGGACTTAAAAGCCTTAGGCTATGATGTGATTGCATTCATTGGCGTATACCTAGAAAAGAGTTCGATGTATGATGCCGTAGCGCTTGCATTAAAAAATATTCCACAGATTGTGCGTCTAAATTATACTACAGGCAACTATAGCATGTTCGCTGAAATTGTTTGTAAAGACATCCAACAATTACGTTATGTCTTGCATGACGAACTACAAAAAATAAAAGGGATTGAGCGTACTGAAACGTTCATTTCATTAGAAGAAAGTTTTTCAAGAAACGTAAGCGTTGTTTAGTATAGCAATATTTTTCTAATCGAAATGGTTTGTTCTAATTAGAATTGATATTCAAATAGGAACTATAAAAAAAGGCCGCTCAAATTTGAGCGGCACTTTCTTTCAATTCAAAACAATATTCAATACTTACTTATAACTTATATCCGTCGTCGGCTACTAATTGCGCACAGATGGTTCTTCTTGCTTCCTTGGTATTGTATGGATCCACTTTTGTGAATCGCTTTAAACCAATATGCATCATGCGTAATTCATCGCCTTCTGCAAAACTATTCAATGCGTCTTTACCTGCTTTATTGATTGCGTCAGCAGCATCATAGATATAGGTTTTTACAATGGCAGTTTGTACCGCTAGTTCGGCCTCTGATTTTGTTTTACTTAATTTCTCTAATCTTAATAAAGCAGATTCAGCATGGTAAGTAATGATAGACATGTCTGCAATATTCATTAGAATCTCTTGTTCCTTGCT
>CAIZLI010000147.1 GCA_903933765.1 uncultured Bacteroidota bacterium | reverse complement strand
GTTTTGCCAATATTTAGAATGCAAAACTTATTTGGAGTATTAGATTTGCAGCTTGATTAGGGCATATATTGCTCATAAAGTATTGATAATTATTGCAGAAGTAAAAATTGGTGCAGAATATAACGAAGACTCCAAAAGGTCATTGGATTGGAAGGAGCATATTCGACTGCGTCCAGGCATGTATATTGGAAAATTGGGGGATGGCACTGCGCCCGATGATGGCATTTATGTGTTGATGAAAGAGGTGATTGATAACTGTATCGATGAACATACCATGGGCTATGGTAAACAAGTTGAAATTTCAATTCAAGATAAGACAGTCACCATTCGTGACTTCGGAAGAGGCATCCCTTTAGGAAAGATCGTGGATGTAGTGAGTAAAATTAATACCGGGGCAAAGTACGATAGCAAAGCTTTTCAGAAATCTGTGGGATTGAATGGTGTGGGTACCAAAGCGGTGAATGCCTTGAGTGATGATTTTGAAGTGACAGCTTATAGAGAAGGCAAGCAAAAATCTGCTAGTTTTAAAAGAGGTCAACTGATTCAAGAAACGAAGGAATCAAAAACCACCGAGCCAAATGGTACATTGGTCGTATTTACACCAGATGCAACAATCTTCAAGAACTACCATTTTATCTACGAGTATATTGAAAGTCAATTATGGAATTATTGTTATTTAAATGCTGGCTTAACAATTCATTTCAATGATAAAAAATATATCAGTAAAAATGGTTTATTGGATTTATTAGAACGCAAGACCAACCCAGATGAATTAAGGTATCCAATCATACATTTAAAAGGAGAAGATATTGAAATTGCTATTTCTCATAACAATGATTATGGCGAAGACATATTTTCATTTGTCAATGGGCAGTTTACGACCCAAGGTGGAACGCATCAACAAGCTTTTAGAGAAGCCTATGTAAAAGTGATTCGTGATTTTTATAAAAAAGATTATGAAGCATCTGATGTTAGAACAAGTATTGTAGCTGCAGTTTCTGTTAGAGTGCAAGAGCCTGTTTTTGAAAGTCAAACTAAAACGAAATTAGGATCGCAAAATGTGGCGGATGGCGGGCCTAGTATGAAGAATTTTATCACTGAGTTTTTGGCAAAGGAATTAGATAATTTCTTACATAGGAATCCAGCTGTGGCCGATGCTTTAAAGAAAAGAATTGAGCAAAATGAGCGTGAAAGAAAAGAATTAGCTGGCATCAAGAAATTAGCGAATGAACGTGCTAAGAAAGCAAATTTGCACAATAAGAAATTAAGGGATTGTAGAGTGCACTTAAACGACGAAGTGCCTGCTAAGAATAAAGAAATTTTTATTTCAACACAGCAAAATAGTACGCTCTTTATTACAGAGGGTGATTCTGCAAGTGGTAGCATTACTAAATCTAGAAATGTAGATACACAAGCTGTATTTAGTTTAAGAGGTAAACCATTGAATGCTTTTGGATTGACAAAGAAAGTTGTCTACGAGAATGAAGAGTTTAACTTATTACAACATGCTTTGAATATTGAAGACGGATTAGATGGATTAAGGTATAACAATATTGTCATTGCAACAGATGCCGATGTAGATGGCATGCACATCCGATTATTGATGCTCACTTTCTTTTTACAGTTCTTCCCAGACTTAGTAAAAAGAGGACATGTATTTGTTTTAGAAACACCTTTATTCCGTGTTAGAAATAAACAAAAGACCATTTATTGCTATGATGAATCAGAAAAACAAAAAGCAATCGCAGAATTAGGCAATAAACCTGAAATCACTCGATTCAAAGGATTGGGTGAGATTAGTCCCGAAGAGTTTGGAAAATTCATCAATGCAGACATTAAATTGGCACCAGTTATTTTAGAACAAGGCGATCATATTCAACATTTGTTAGAATATTATATGGGAAAAAACACCCCAGAAAGACAGGAGTTTATTATCAATAATTTAAAAGTTGAATTAGACAAAGCAAATGATACACATAGTATTTAATACCGCAGATATAGCTGCTTTAGAACAGGCTATTGAATTAGATGAATCTTTATCTGGCAAGATCATTGAGATTAAGGACGACTATGCCGTTGGCCCTTTATCGGATATTTATGAAACCGAAGGATACCAAGCCAGAAGAGATTGGTGGAAAGATGTGTTAGCACATTCTCCTTATGAAGATCAGTTAGATATAGTGGATGATAAATTAACAGTCCATCATTTAATCAATGCATTGACCCATGATGAAAATGAAATGATTTGGATTTGGATGGGACAAAATGCACATGATGTCTCGGGCTATTATTGGTTAATGAGTCAGTTTAAGGAATACCAAAGCAGAATTCATATTTTGTATTTAAATAATTTGCCATTCTTAAATGAGAAAGGCCAATTATTTTATCCAACGCATTTAAGTCAAATACAACCTAAAGAGTTTTTGAAAGCTAAAAAATTAGCTAGACCAATTACTTTAAGTGAATTTGAATTGGATCCAGATGAATGGAAGAAGTTATGTCAAGAAAATGAAGGCGTACGTTTTTTAGAAGGAGGTAAGAAATTGGTTAGTATGCATATTGGTTGTTATGATAAAGAAATTTTATCCTTGCTTACAAAGAATGCTCAAAAATTACCAAGTGCTTTATCCAATATCATGGCAAAGTTAAAAGTGAAATTGGGAGATGCATTTATTGTAGCTCGATTAAAGGCATTGGAAGAAGCAGGTAAAATAGTATTTGTTGGTGCTTGGACGAAAGGCTGGAAAGATATGGTGGTTCAAATGCCAGGGGGATCTTCTATTGTAAATGAAACAGAAGCCTAAAGAATATGTCTGTACAAGTGCACCCAATAGATGTAAAAGCAATTGATGAGCGAGGTGCATTGCATTATTTTGCGACAGATAGAACGGGTGAATTTTTATTGGTGTATAGAAATGCGGGCACAGTGAGTGGGCAACATTATCATAAAGGGATTTCGGCAGGTAAGCATCCAGAAGACATGCTTTTGGTGCAAGGAAAAGCAGATTTGCACTGGAAGGATTTAGAAACAAAAGAAGAAAAAACAATTCAATTGATTGCGCCAATAAGAGTGAAGATTCCTGCGAATGTTTGGCATGAATTAACGGCAATCACAGATATTGTTTTTATTGAATTAAATAGTTTAAGTGAAGGCAGTGAAGATACCTTTCGGATCTAGTCTTTACGAATTAGAATAGTTATGGCAAAAGAGAAAAATTTAAGTAGGGTCACAGAGAACGAATCTGGCGTTCAAGGACAGTATAAAAACTGGTTCTTAGACTATGCTTCCTATGTGATTCTGGAAAGAGCGGTACCTGCTATTGAAGATGGTTTAAAGCCAGTTCAAAGAAGAATCCTGCATGCCATGAAAGAAATGGATGATGGAAGATTCAACAAAGTGGCCAATATTATTGGACAAAGTATGCAGTATCATCCCCATGGTGATGCTAGTATTGGAGATGCATTGGTGAATATTGGTCAAAAGAATTTATTGGTCGAGACACAAGGAAACTGGGGAGATGTGAGAACAGGTGATTCTGCTGCAGCTTCTCGTTATATCGAAGCTAGATTAAGCAAATTCGCACTAGAAGTGGCGTTTAATGCAAAGACAACCGATTGGGCTTTGAGTTATGATGGACGTAAACAAGAACCGGTTACTTTACCAATGAAGTTTCCGCTTTTATTAGCCCAAGGTGCGGATGGTATTGCGGTAGGTTTATCCACTAAGATTTTACCACATAATTTCAATGAATTATTAGAAGCCTGTATCAAATATTTAAGAGGTCGTAAATTCGAATTACTACCAGATTTTCAGACTGGAGGCATGGTAGATGCTTCGGCATACAATGACGGTAAACGAGGAGGTAAAGTTAGGGTTAGAGCGCATATCGAAGAACTAGATAAGAAGACATTGGTGATTAAAGATGTACCCTACGGTGTAACAACTACGCAATTGATGGAAAGTATTACCAAGGCCAATGACCAAGGTAAAATTAAAATCAAAAAAGTAATTGATGTCACAGCAGCTCAAGTCGAAATTCAAATTGATTTAGCTGCGGGTATTTCACCCGATATTACCATTGATGCTTTATATGCTTTTACCGATTGTGAAATTAGCCTGTCGCCAAATGCTTGCGTCATTGTGAATCAACGTCCACAATTTTTAGGTGCAAGTGACTTATTAAAACATTCAGTAGACCATACAAAAGCATTGTTAAAATCAGAACTTGAAATTCATTTACAAGAGTTATTGGATAAATGGCATTTCACTAGTTTAGAAAAGATATTCTTTGAAGAAAAAATCTACCAGGAATTAGAGAAAAAACACCTTAACTGGGAGAAAGTGATAGATGCAATTGACAAAGCATTTGAGCCATTTAAAAAGAAATTCAAAAAACCAATTGAAAGAACAGATTTATTAAAATTAACAGATAAGCCTGTAAGAAGAATTTATAAATTAGATATAGAAGATTTAATTGCTCAAATCAAATCCATTGAGGCTGAAATTAAAGAAGTCAAGAACAACCTCGAAAATTTAGTGGATTATGCGGTAAGTTATTATGAAAACTTACAGAAGAAATACGGCAAAGGAAAAGAACGTAAAACAGAATTGAAAGAGTTTGACACCATTCAAGTGAAACAGGTTGCAATTGCCAATACAAAGCTTTATATCAGTAGAGCTGAAGGTTTTATTGGTACAAGTTTGAAGAAAGATGAATTCCTATGTGATTGTACAGATTATGACGATATCATAGCATTTACCAAAGGAGGCACCATGAAAGTGGTGAAAGTGTCTGATAAAATATTTATAGGAAAAGATATCCTTCATGCAGCTGTATTCCAGAAAAATGACGAACGCACTACTTACAACATGATTTATGTAGATGGTGCAAGCGGTATTAGTTATGCTAAACGTTTTAACGTAACTGGAATCACTAGGGATAAAGAATATGTATTAGCAAAAAATTTAGAAAAGTCTAAAGTGCATTATTTATCCATCAATGCGAATGGTGAAGCAGAATCGGTGAAAATTGTTTTGAGTCCAAACTGTAGTGCAAGAATTAAGGAATTTGATTTTTTCTTTGAAACCTTAGAAGTAAAAGGAAGAACCAGTGTAGGTAATCAGGTTACAAAATATCCAGTGAAATTGGTTAAATTAAAAGAAGCAGGTAAAAGTACATTAGTTGGAAGAAAATTATGGTTTGACGATAAGTTTGGAAGATTGAATACCGAAG
>CAIZLI010000146.1 GCA_903933765.1 uncultured Bacteroidota bacterium | reverse complement strand
TGTTTAATTATTGATGACCCCTAACTCTTTTAAAATATCGTCACTTTTATCCAACTTAGGGTCTGCAAATATAATGGTAATTCCTTCACTTTTGTCTAAAATGAAGTCATACGAACGGGCGGTAGCCATTTTTTGAGCGGCATTATAGACCCTATCTTGTATTGGCTTCACTAATTTTTGGCGTTCTTTGAACAAATCACCCTCGTAGCCGAATCGTTTTTTTTGTAAATCGCGTAAAGCCTTTTCTTTCATAAACAATTCATCTTCACGCTTTTTTCTCAAATCTTCGGACAACATAAACTGTTCAGCTTCGTAGTTCTTGTACATTTTGTCTAAGATCATTTGTTGCTCATCAATTTCTTGTTGCCACTGATCTCCCAAAGCTTTTAATTTCTTATCGGCTTCCTTGTATTCCGGAATTCTGTCTAAAATGTACTTCGTATTGATTACCGCATATTTTGATTGTGCTTGTGCAGTAAAGGATAAATTAAGGAGTAAAGCACCCAATAAAAACAATTTGATATATTTCATAATCTAGGTATTTAGTTTTGGTAATGGATAGGTGTTATTCTGGTTCAAATCCTAACATAAATGTAAATCTCGCAGCATCCTTCAATGAATTGGTGCCGTTTAAACGATCAAGACCAATACCATAATCAAATCCAAGCAATCCAAACATCGGCAGGAAAAAACGCATACCCACACCAACTGATCTTCTTAGATTAAAAGGATTGTATTCTTTCATGCTATACCAACCATTGGCTGCTTCAAAAAAGGTCAAAGCATAAATCGTACTACTTGCAGCTAGACTTAAAGGATATCTAAGTTCCACAGCATATTTATTGAAAATAGTAAACTTCTGTCTTGAAGATTGTTGATCAGGATTAATTTTTGGATTGGATGACTCATAGACTGGATAACCTCTTTGTGCAATGATATCAAAACCTAATAATGCAAACTGATTACTTAAACCTGCATCTCCCACTTGGAATCGCTCAAATGGAGAAATCGATAAATCAGAATTGTACCTTCCTAAGAAGCCATATTTAGCTGCGAACTTCAACACAAATTGTTTATTACGATCTTCTCCTGCTGGTTTCCCTAATGGCACAAACCATTCACCATTAAAACGCCATTTATGGTATTCTAATAATTCATATGGATTTTGTTTAAATGCAAAATTGGGATCAAATAAAGAATAAGGAGGCGTCAATTGACCACTCAATAAAAATGTAGAACCTGTTCTTGGAAACAAAGGTTGGTCTACCGAAGTTCTTTGTAATGCAATTCTAAAATTTAAATTATTTACAATCCCATTATCAAAATTAGGTAGATTGAAAGGATCAATCGCATAGTTCTTTAAAGTATAACGTGTATAGTTTAATCCCATACTTAAAGAGAAAAAGTCATCCGGCCATGCCAATTGACGACCAAAAGAAACGGTAGCACCAGTCGTAGAAATATACCTCGAATCAGCTGCATTAGGATCAAACATCCCTGTCAATTGATCAAAGGTTTGACCAAATTTTGTATTGTATATACTTAGTGTTAAAGTATTACGCTTGATGCCACCAAACCAAGGCTCAGTGAAGGAGAAATTGGTTGATCTAAATGCTTTTCCATTACTTTGAAAACGAATACTTAATTTTTGTCCATCTCCCATTGGCAATGGATCCCAAGCCGTCTTTTTGAAAATATTTTTAGAAGAGAAATTATTAAAAGTCACCCCTAAAGTTCCAGTCAAGCCAATAAAACCACCCCATCCTGCACTCAATTCTAATTGATCACTTGACTTTTCTTCCACGCCATAATTGATATCCACTGTTCCGTCTTCAGGATTAGGAATAGGATCGATCTTAATTTTTTCTTGGTCGAAATAATTTAATTGAGAAATCTCACGTTGAGAACGTATCAACAAAGTACGGCTGAATTTATCCCCAGGAACAGTTCTGATTTCTCGACGAACAACAAAATCTTTTGTCTTCTCATTACCAGCAATTCGAATGGTCTTGATGGTTGCTTGAGGACCTTCTTGGATTCTAACTTCAAAATCGATTGTGTCATTGTAAACAGCAGTCTCAATTGGATTGACACTAAAAAATAAGTAACCATCATCTTGGTAAATGCCACTGATATCACCACCCTCTGCAGTTTGAGTTTTACCTAATTTATTAAAAAAGGTTTCTCTATTATAGATGTCTCCTTTTTTAATATTCAAAATACTTGATAAGACTGAATCAGGATATTTTGTATTACCTCTCCAGCTAATATTACCAAAGAAATACTTTCGTCCTTCTTTAATTTGCATATCAATATTTAAATGCCCAACAGCATTATGATATATTGTATCTTTTTCAATCACGGCATCTCTAAATCCTAAAGAGTTATAGTAGTTCAATAAGTTGTCCTTGCTCTCGTCGTATTTTTTGATATCATATTTAGAGGAAGAAAATCCAATTCTTGCGTATGGATTTAATATTTTTTTTGTTTTTGAAAAGGTCAAGTAACCGCGCTCTTTTAAATATTGATCAAAAGAATAAGGCGTTGTCTTTACAATGGCAGGCTTATCATTGACAGGGAACAAGGTCAAGCGAGATTTTTCGTGGATCTCTTTTAGACTCTTTTTTAATTTAGTTTCTTCAATTAGGTTGCCTCCAAAGTTGATATTATTGATCCTAACTTTGGGTCCTTTGGTTACGATAAAATCTAGCACCAATTGATTTTTACGAATTGAATCTTTAGTTTCTTTAATGCGAACACTCGCATCTTGAAAACCTTTTTCTGCATAATATTTTTTAATGCCTTCAATTGCAGTGATGCGCATATTATCGGTCACCACTCTATTAGGTGTCAAACCAGTTTTTCCAGAAAGTTCTTCTGTCTCTGATTTTTTGATGCCTGTAAAATTAAAACGAGCCAATCTTGGCCTTTCTACCACATTGATTTCTACATCAATTTCGTTCCCTTTTACGTCTGTCAAATACACACTTACATCACTAAAGTAGTTTTGATCCATTAATTTACGAATGGCTTTCGCAAAATTATCGCCACCCGGCAAAGCCACTTCATCTCCCTCGTTCAGGGTGGATAAGGAAAGCAATAAATTTTCGTCAAAAAATTGATTACCAACCACTTTAATGGTACGAATCTTATACTTAGAAGGAGTTTTCTGATTTAAAATACCCAGCAACTTAACATTGATCTGGCTAACTGAATCCTGCCCTTTTTGGTCTTGGGCAAAACTAGAGGTGGATAAGATAAGTAAGGATAGTATTCCTATAGTAAACTGGGTCAATTTCTGCATCTGCTGGTGGGGCTATATATGTATAATTTATAAGAGGCGCAAATTACTCGTAATATTTCAAAGTCTTTGTTAAAAAGCTAAAAAAACACCTGAATAATTTTATGTGTTTAGGTTGATTTGTGCGCTTGTTTTACCAAATCGGCGTTCTCTAGACTGATAATCCAAAATAGCTGCAATAAATGCCTCTTTTCCAAAAGCAGGCCAGCGGGTTTCGGTAAAATAAAGTTCTGCATAAGCCAGCTGAAAGAGCAGAAAATTACTAATTCGGTGTTCCCCACTCGTTCTGATCATAAGCTCGGGGTCTGGAAAGTCCTTAGTAGATAAGGCTTGAACAAAATGGGTTTCATCGATCTGTGCTGGGTCCAATGTACCTTGTTTGACTTGCGCACCAAGGGACTTGGCAGCTTGAATGATTTCCCATCGACTGCTATAACTTAATGCAATAACTAATTGTAAACCAGTATTTTGTGCAGTTGTATGGGTTGCACTTGCAAGGGCTTGCCTTGCTTCATCTGGCAATAAATCTAAGTTGCCTATAAAATGAAGTCGAATGTTATTTTGATGTAAATCTGGCACTTCTTTACTGATCGTGTCCACAAATAAGGACATCAAACCCAGTACTTCTGCCTGTGGTCGATCCCAATTCTCGGTACTAAAAGCATATAATGTGAGGTACTGGATGCCAATTTCAGTGGCAGCCTCTACTACTTTACGAACACTGATCACACCATGATAATGACCATATAAACGATCCTGCCCCTGCTCCTCAGCCCACCTACCATTCCCGTCCATGATGATGGCAATATGTTTTGGTAGCCTTTGTAAATCCAAATTTTCCATGTTGCAAAAATAAGAAAATCAACAGGTTAATTACGCTTAAATTTAAATCTGCCAAGAAATCCAGACTTATCTTGGCCCGCTTCCTTCTCTTTTAGGCTGGCCAATTTTGATCTTTTACCAGGTTTAAACTTCTCTTCACCATAAATTTTTAACAAATTAAATGAGATTCCGGCTTTAACAGAGAAAAACTGATCCTTACCGGATCGACTACCCTGGTATTTAGCAAGATAATTACCCACCCCAATTCTTTGTTCATCAAAAGGGCCGCCAATCATAAATTTACTTCCAGATCCATTTTTTTGTCTGTGTTCCATCAATTGGCCATCTGGGAAAAAGTCCAATTCATCCGATAAAGCAAATCTATACATCGCTTCTGCAAAAATATTCCATCGCCTTGTCAAATTAAATTTAAAACCAATTTGAACAGGAAAATGGATGATGCCTTTACTTGCACTATGGTTTGGATAAATAACAGAGTCGATTTGTAATGGTCGAAGTACTGTACTCATTGTATCTATCCCGAAACTTGAAACTTTTGATTCAAAAAGATAACCAACTCCAACCCCTAAATAAGGTGTAAATCGATACGCTTTATTGCCTGGTAAAAATCTTGTGAAATAAAATTCACCCGTCAAACTAATGTCGTTGAATTGTCTTGAAAAAAAGAAGCCCCTATTTTTTGCGTAAATATTTTTTGAAGCACTATCGTTGCTACTCAATTGCAACTGCTCATAATTCAATTTAAAACCAGCATAATCATTGTATTGTTTTTTATAATAGCCTCCTAGATTTTTATTAAACTTAAAAACGTCTGGAGCAATATCGCCTCTATAACTTGATTGCCCTCTATACAACCCAAACTCACCTCTGTTATCCAATAATTGAAGATGCTGAGCTTGAGTTAAATTAGTCATGCCAATCAAAAAACAAAAAATTAAAATTTGCTTTAGCATGATTAATTTCTTTTATCTAACCCCCAAGTCAATTTTGTTCTTAATGTAGATAAGAAACTATTTTCATTCAATCTAATAAAGTGCACACAAAATGCTTCTTTTTTAACTGCAATTTGAATACCAATAGGTACAATTTCTTTTCTTGCATCTAATGCGCAAATTAATTCTTCTGTTCGACCTTCAATTTCAAATGAAATCACCGAACTGTCTGGGACGACTACTGAGCGTACGTTTAAGTTATGTGGCGCAACTGGCGTAATCACAAAACTAGATGAGTCAGGAAATAAAATAGGACCATTACAACTCATATTATAACCGGTTGAACCAGTAGGGGTAGCAATAATCAATCCGTCTGCCCAATAAGAATTTAAAAGTTCTCCATTCAAATAAGTATGAATTTTAATCATTGGAGAAGTGTCACGCTTGTGAATTGCAAATTCATTTAATGCAAATGGTGTCCCCTCAAAAATTGGTAGACTACTATCCATATGCAACAATGATCTTTTATCAATCACATAAGAACGATTGACTAAAGCTTCTACCATGATAGAAAGTTCATCTTTAGAAATGGTTGCTAAAAAACCAAGACGGCCATAATTAATGCCCAATATTGGAATCAAGGTATCCCCCACTAAAGTAATGGCGTCTAAGACAGTACCATCTCCCCCTAATGAAATCAAACAATCAATATTATTATGCAAATCGGCAGAAGCCCCAAAAGCAATGAGTGATTTTTTGTCTTCGCCTGTAACCAACTTAAATTTTTTAATTAAATCGGCATAGATATAAATGGTGATGTCGTGCTTTTGCAATTCAGCAATCAAGTCATTTAAAGACTGCTGCTGATCCAGGTCGACACCTCTACTGTAAATGGCTACATTCATGAAACAAAGTTAAAAATTAATTCCGCCGTGCAAATATAATCCTTTGTCCCCCAATTGATTGATACTATACTCCACATTTAACACAAAATCGTAGATACTAATTAAATCTACTCCTATACCAGCCGTTCTTAACAAACTATTAGCCAATGGATTCGCTTTGTTTTTTTCTTGACTATAGACATATCCTAGTTGCGTAAATGCTTTGATCCAGAATGTATATTTAACAGATGGGAGGAACTTTTTAGTCAAAGGATTCTCTACTGTATAGGATCCGATTCTTTGATGGATTGCCGCTTTAAACAAGGTGGCTGCGTTGCCATCCACTACATAATAATCCAATCCATTCATTTGCATTAATCCATATCCCATTAATTTTCGATCACTATAATTGGATTGCTGCATCGTTCTTCCAATGGTTAAAGATTCCGCCAATATAAATTTATTGGGTGTGATAGGATGTGCTACGATCTGTCTAAATTGAATTGCTGATAAATTACTTTCTTTCGAAAATCTTTGAGATAAAGCAATTTCAGTGCTGGCGCCCTTGGTAGGATAGGCATTGTAATCGAAACGAACTTTTGAATAAGACCAATTAAGATCTATATAAGAAAATGATTTTTTATGATTTGGTAAAAAATTAGGGGCGATCGCAAACGCGGTATCAGAAATGGACTCTTTGCCAAATCCAACTTGCAAAGCATGTCTTTCAAATAAATTGGGACGATAGGTTAAATTTGCATTCCCTCGATATCCTTCACGAATCACATTTTCTGTTCTTAAAAAAACTTGCTTATTTCCTAGCGTGGCATAATTCACTTCTTTTTGATTGAACTGTGCCCAACCCAAGCCCATACCATATTTTAATTGCTTATCAATAAATGGCATTTGATATCGAACGATTGCTTGATGTGTATAGCCTGTAATATAGCCTACCGTTAATTTATCATTGTTTCCTGTGGCATTGGCTTGTCTAAAATTAACACCATAGTTCACACGATCTAAACTTCTATTTTGTTCATTCCACCATTGATTAAAATTTCGATCTACCCATCTAAAATATGGTAAAGGGAAAAAATACCAACGTTCTTTTAATTGAATCTTAATTTTGACCGCCGTACTATCTAGCAATTCAGAGGAGACATTGGTCTCTAAAAAAAGTGCCGTATTAAATAATTGCTGTTGCGCAACAATACTGAGTGAATCGAGCTCGTTTTTTGACAATAGGTCTCCAACTTTATAAGGCAATTCTCTTTTTACAATATAATCTCTTGTTTTTTTATTACCTGTGATTTCTATTGCGCTTATCTTTATTTGAGCATGAACTTGAACGAATCCAATTTTACCAATGCAGAAAAATAGAAGGAATAGAAACTTGAAGCGGATAGACTTAAACATCTAAGTAATTCATTAAATGATGATAATGCGCTTCAATATCATTATGCAAAGGTGTCTTACCAAAGTATTGTACTAGTTGATAATCGTATCGCTGGAAGGTTGCAATGATTGCCTGTGCTTCGTCCTTATTGATTTTAAGTGTGATAATCATCGCCCCATTTGTTTCGTCATAATAACTATTCAACTGAACAATTTGCGCATTATTTGATTCTACTAATCTTGACATTTCGGCCAATGAATATTGATATGGTGCAACCGAAAGTACAATTATAGCACCCGGCACATCCACGCCCAAAAATTTAGCCAACGCATCGTTTAAACTCTTTTGAGGAATCATGCCAACACATTCCTGTTGTTCATTCAAAACAGGCAGAATACTCAACTGGTGTTTTGAAAATAAGTCTAAGGCTGTTAAAAAATGTGCTGTATCTAAAAGCATGATTTTTTTAAACTGATCAGATAAAACCATTAAAGCTAAAGATGCATCTGTATCTAATAAATCTGCTTTTTGCACAATCCCTAAAAAATAATCATCCTTTACCACTGCTAATTCTTGTACATCAAAATCGTCCATACACTGCAAAGCAAAACGCACTTTATCTTCTAATTGAAGCAGTGGGAATCCTTGTACAGTAATAGTTGCAGCTAGCATAATGATTATTTAGCTTGTGCTTGTAAGAATTTTTCTAAGATTTGATTGAATGCAACGGGCACTTCCATCATTGGTGCGTGTCCACATTGATCAATAAAAGCCAATTCGCTATTTGGAATCAATTTATGGAAATCTTCTGCCACAAACGGAGGCGTGACTTTATCATTTTTACCCCAAATTAAAAGTGTAGGCACTTTGATCTGCCCCAGTTCATCTCCTAAATTATGTCGAATCGCACTTTTTGCTAAAGCAATAATTTTAATGACTTTAATTCTACTATTGGTGATTTCAAAAACTTCGTCTACCAATTCTTTGGTGGCAACAGCTGGATCATAAAAAGTTTCAGCAGTCTTTGCTCTAATGTATTCGTAATCTCCTCTTTTTGGATAAGAATCCCCCATGGCATTTTCAAACAAACCACTACTGCCTGTTAAAATCAAAGTTTTGATTTTTGCTGGATGATTTAGAATATATACCAAGCCAACATGTCCCCCTAAAGAATTACCTAATAAGTGAATCTGATCATATCCTTTGTGGTCGATAAATTGTTGTACATGTTTTGCCAACCCTTTTACTGTAGTATGTAAAAGATCAAGATCATATAAAGGTAAAATAGGTACGATTACTTTATGTGTATGTTTAAAATGTTCTATGAGGTCAGAGAAATTACTCAATGCGCCAAATAAACCATGTAAAAGCATCAAAGGTTCCCCTTCTCCAACTTCCACATAATCAAATTTGCCTTCTTTTTTGATTTCGTATTCCATAAAATTGTAACGATTAAGTCGTTGCTATAAAGATACTTATTTCAGATTAAATAAGCTGATTATCCCTTTTCTTGCAATTGATTGGAAAATTGAGCCAATGTTTGCTTGATAAATGGCAGCCATTCACTCAATTTGGCCATAAAATAGGGCCACCATTTGGCTAAATAGCTGTAACTCATAGATGCATCCATGGTGGATTTTTCAACAACCCCTAATAAAGTCATAAAATAGATGAATGCGCTTAAAATAGTCCCATAAATTAAACAGTAAAGGACCATGCCAAGTAATTTATTTAACCAACCAAGCATCAACCAATCAGCAGTTTGTTGTAAGAGCCCAGTCATCCATCTTAAGAGCAGCATGACCCCTAATAAAACAATTAAGAAGGATATAAATGGCAGCCAATAAGAAGTGATCTTAGTATAAATTTTTAATTGACTTGCTACAAATCCTGCAAACTGAAAAGCAAGTACTACACCAATCATCAAGGAGAAAAACGAAATGACAGCTTTTATTAAACCATTTCGATACCCTTGCAATAAGGCTAAAATCAGGATTGTACCTGCTAATAAATCTAACCAATTCATTAGTTGGTCAATGCATTTTTAGCAACTGCAGCAATGATTTTGCCGTCTGCCTTGCCCGCTAATTGTTTTGATGCCACACCCATTACTTTTCCTAAATCTTGAGGACCAGCAGCACCTAATTCCTTTACAATAGCTTCTACAGCTGATTTTACTTCGTCCTCTGTCATTTGAACTGGGAGAAATTTTTCAATCACTGCAATTTCTGATGCTTCTTTTTCAGCTAAATCGGCACGGTTTTGTTCTTGAAATATGGTCAATGAATCTTTACGCTGCTTCACTAATTTTTGTAACAATTTCATTTCACCGTCTTCTGTTATGGCACCATTGGCACCTGGTTCAGTTTTTGCTTTAATGATTTCTGCTTTGATAGCACGAAGCCCTCTTAAC
>CAIZLI010000145.1 GCA_903933765.1 uncultured Bacteroidota bacterium | reverse complement strand
AATCGCAGTGAAATATTGAAAATGTCTATTCTTACTTGTGTAGATATCAGTGATCAATCTAGAAACAAGGATACCACAGAATAATGATAATAGAATACCAATGATCTGTGTAGTTGCAAATCCTAAAACAGGACCTAAACCAAAGTACGCTAAGATGATTGCAGTTAAAAGGGTTGTAACGTGCGCATCCAATACTGGAGACATAGAACGCTTGTAACCATCAGAAACTGCTAATTGGTAGCTCTTACCTTTGGTTAATTCCTCTTTAATTCTTTCAAATATAATTACGTTCGTATCCACGGCCATACCAATGGTCAATACCAAACCGGCAATACCTGGTGCAGTTAAAGTAAATCCTAATGCACTTAAGACACCAATCGTGAATAATAAGTTTAAGATCAATGCAATATTCGCAACCCATCCACCTGTGTTAAAGTAAAGTAACATTAAAGCAAAAATTACCAAGAATGAAACACCAAATGCCATGGCACCACCTTGAATTGATGCAGCTCCTAATGTTGGACCAACTTGTTGTTCAGCAACAATTTTAGCAGGAGCAGGTAATTTACCACTCTCTAAAATTTGTGCTAAATCCTGTGCAGTTTTTAATGAGTAGTTACCAGATATTTGAGAATTACCTGTAGTGATAGCGTCATTCACATTTGGCGCAGAATAAACAATATTATCTAGTACAATTGCAATAGGCTTGCCAACATTCTTAGATGTCATCTTTGCCCAAATGCTAGTACCAATTTTATCCATATTCATTTTGATCGCCACTTTACCACGCTCATCAAAATCTTGTGCTGCATTCGCAACATGGTCGCCTTCTAATTCAGCTAAACCATTTTCCAAAGTTTTGATAGCATATAAAGCTAGCACGTCTTTTGCTTTTGGATCTGATTCGTCTGGCTTGCCATACATGAATACTAAGTTCGATGGGAACTTTGATTTCACTTCTGGTAATGCAAGGTATGCATTTAATACAGCTGAATCTTTCTTCAAAGTATAACCAATCTCAGCAGGGAAAACGTACTGGCCATTTTTTGCTTGATAAGGTTGTGTAAATTGAACGATTCTTAATAATGGATTTTTAGCAGCATTTGCTTTTGCAGTATCTATTTTAGCAACAACAGTTGAATCAACGATGCCAGCATTGCTTAACTCAATCGCTTTATCAGCAGCTAAAATTGCAGTTTGGAAATCCTTGTTCTCAAAAGTATATACTTCAAAAAACTGAAGGTTCGCGGTAGATTGTAAATAAGAACGAACACGCTCTTTATCAGAAATACCAGCTAATTCGATATTGATAATACCCTTGGTAGGATCTGGATTGATAGAAGGAGAAGCTAATCCAAAACGGTCAATACGGGTATTTAAAATTCTATAAGTATTGTTGAATGCTTGAATAGATTGTTCTTGTAAATAAGCAGTTACAGTCGCATCAGATGCATCAAACTTTAATTTTCCATTGCTTCTGGTGGCGAATAATGGTGCTAAAGTTCCTGTTGGGTTAGCCAGTTTATATTCAGCAGTAAACAAACTGATCAAATCAGCATTGCTGTTTGCTTTTTTGCTTACAGCATTAGCCAATGCAGTATTAAATGCGGGTTCTTTAGAATAGTTCGCCAAAGATTTGATTAGACCATCTAATCCAACTTCCATGGTTACACTCATACCGCCTTGTAAATCAAGACCTAACATCAATTCTTTTTCTTTAGCAGCAGCATAAGTTGTTAAGCCAAAGAATAGCTTAGTTTCCTTTGTACTGTCTAATAAGCGCTTGTAATACACTTTTTTAGCGTCAGCTACACTGTCGTTATATAACAATTGTTGGTCTTTATCACTTGGATAAATCTGTTCTGCTTTAGGTAGTTTATTGACCCAAGCCGTTGCTTTAGCATCCATCGCTTTTTCATGTGTTCTAACGAACCAAGTAAAAGATAGTTGGTAAAGACAAATTAAAATAAGCGCAAATGTAAAAAAGCGCACTAATCCTTTGAGTTGCATAGTAGTTTGGTTAACTTTTTTTAGTCGGCAAATATAATGGAAACAAGCCTAAAACTAGCCCTATTTGACCATTATTTTGAGGTGATTCCTAGTCGATGCTCATTTCAAAATAGAGGGGAGAATTGGCTGGAATACTCCCATTTGCATTAGGGCCATAGGCCAATGAGGATGGGATGACCATTTTGATTTTTCCACCTTTACCAATCAAAGGCACGGCAATCTGCCAACCAACAATCAAGTCCTTCAATGGATAAGTAATGGTACCCTTGTCAAATTGGATGCCCGTCATCAACTTGCCTGCATAAGTCATTGTTAATGAACTACATAAGTTAGGCTTAGCGGTATCACCTGGAGTGATGATTTGGTATAAAATGCCACTTGGATGTATTGTATAAGTGATGCCATTGTTATTACAAAAAGCAATCATCTGCGCTCTTTGAGTGGCAGAACTATCGTTGGTATATTGGGCTTTAACAGTGCATGCAGTTGATTGAGTATCATTATTATCCGATTTGCTACAAGCCGATAAAAGGGCAATTCCAGCAATGATTAAAAACAAGCTAAAAATGCTTGAATAACTTGTTTTTTGGGTGTTTTTTAGAGTCGATTGGATCATTAGGATGATTTTTTATTTTTTAAGTGCTTGATTTCGTTAAAACGTTGTTCATTCATTTCCCAGGTAAATTGTTGGTAAATCCAGCCGAATCCTAGAGAAATCAATACAATGGCGATTAAAATCCAGATAATATTGCCTCGGGAATTGGCTACCATATTGGCTCTTTCATACCAGCCCATCTCTGCAATCAACAAAACCACGATACCCATCAATAAACTGAAACTGAATCCTCTCAAAAAGGGTTTACGTTTATAATGGGGCAGGGCGCGTTCTTTTTCCCAATAAGTATAAAAAGCGGCTTCGTCTGGGTGAATCATGCGCAAATTTATGCATTGAAATCTGTATTCCCTTGCTT
>CAIZLI010000144.1 GCA_903933765.1 uncultured Bacteroidota bacterium | reverse complement strand
GCATTGGAGCGGTCTCGCTCGAGGAAATTCAGGCAATCGTTCCTGGTGCTACGAGCGCGTAACCCCTTCGCCCTATAGGGTTTGGACATGTCCGAAACCTTTTATGGCCCAGATTTCAACCTTTTAACCTCGCAGGATCCTCTACAATGACTTTAGAAGCAGATGTACTTTTAAGTGCTGCTGGTGTAGTTGCGAATATCGAAAATATTGGATTAGAGCAAAACGGCATTAAAGTAGATAAAGGAAGAGTCGTAGTAGATAAGTTTGGACAAACTGCTGTTCCAGGTATTTATGCAATTGGGGATTGTTCTCCAGGCCAAGCATTGGCGCACGTAGCTGCAAAAGAAGGGATCAACGCAGCAGAACATATTGCATACATGGAAAAGAAGCATGCACATATGCCAGAAGGCATTGACTACAACAATGTTCCAGGATGTACTTATTGTATCCCTGAAATCTCTAGTGTAGGTTATACAGAAAAAGCAGCGAAGGAAGCAGGATATGAAATCAAAGTTGGTAAGTTCCCATTTGTAGCGAGCGGTAAAGCTTCTGCAGCGGGTGCAACCGAAGGTTTTGTGAAAGTGATCTTTGATGCAAAATATGGTGAATTCTTAGGATGTCATATGATTGGTATGAATGTAACAGAAATGATTGCTGAGGCTGTGGTAGCTCGTAAATTAGAAACCACTGCACATGAAATCTTAAATGCAATTCATCCACACCCAACAATGAGTGAAGGCTTGAAGGAAGCAACTGCTGCAGCATACGGCGAAGCAATTGATATCTAACTAGCTTGGAATAAAATACAGAATGGCTCGTGCTTCAAATGATTTTGAATGCGGGCCATTTTTAATAAGATGCAATTAAAAGGAAGTAAGGAACAATATTATAATGAAGTACGAAAAAGAAATTAACCGAAGAAAAAGTTTTGCGATCATCTCTCACCCAGATGCTGGTAAGACGACCTTGACAGAGAAATTATTGTTATTCGGTGGTGCCATCCAAACTGCAGGCGCCGTAAAAAGCAATAAGATCAAAAAGCATGCAACTTCGGATTTCATGGAGATTGAACGTCAAAGAGGTATCTCTGTAGCGACATCGGTGATGTCTTTTGAATACAAAGGCAATTTGATTAATTTATTAGATACACCAGGTCACAAGGATTTCGCAGAAGATACTTACAGAACTTTAACTGCAGTGGATAGTGTGATATTGGTGATTGATTCAGTGAACGGGGTAGAACCTCAAACAAGAAGGTTAATGGAAGTTTGTAGCATGCGTGCCACACCGGTGATTGTGTTCATTAATAAGATGGATCGTGATGGTAAAAAAAGGTTTGATTTATTAGAAGAAATAGAAGCAGAATTAAAAATCTCTTTACATCCTATGACCTGGCCTATTAATAGTGGTAAAGAGTTTAAGGGCGTGTATAATTTACATGATAAAAGTTTACGTTTATTTACAGCAAGCACAAAAGCAGACGATGAAGATGTGGTGGCGATAGGTGATTTGTCTAGTCCGGTATTGCAACAAAAAGTGGGTGACCGTGATGCAGATTTATTAAGAGAAGATGTTGAATTGATTGATGGCGTATATGGCGCATTGAATCCTGCAGATTATTTGTCTGGATCTATTGCCCCCGTATTTTTTGGTTCTGCGGTGAATAATTTTGGGGTCCAAGAAATGTTGGACACTTTTATTCAGATTGCACCTACACCACGTGACAGAGAAACAAGTGTCAGAAAAGTGCAAGCAGGTGAAGACAAGTTCAGCGGATTTATTTTTAAGATTCACGCCAACTTAGATCCTAAACACAGAGACAGAATCGCTTTCATGCGTGTTTGTAGCGGTAGGTTTGAGCGCAATAAATATTATACGCATGTGCGATTAGATAAGGATGTGCGTTTTACCAATCCTTATACGTTCTTGGCACGCAGTAAGGATATCGTGGAAGACGCTTATCCAGGTGATGTGGTGGGCCTTTTTGATACAGGTAATTTTAAGATTGGAGATACTTTAACCGAAGGGGAGAAATTTTATTTTACGGGTATCCCTACATTCTCTCCAGAGATTTTTAAAGAATTAGTGAATAAGGATCCAATGAAGACCAAGCAATTGGAGAAGGGGATTCAACAGTTAACAGACGAAGGTGTGGCGCAGTTGTTCACGCAGTTTGGTGGAAATAAAAAAATTATTGGTTGTGTGGGGGACTTACAATTTGAAGTAATTCAATACCGTTTATTACAAGAGTATGGTGCGGCTTGTGAATTCAGAACCCTGCCTTTTTATAAAGCATGTTGGTTGACTTCTACGGATAAAAATAAATTGAACGACTTCTTACGTTATAAGCAGCAAAATGCAGCCGAAGATAAAGATGGTTCACCTGTGTATTTAGCACAAAGTGAATGGTTCTTAAATACGGAGATCACCAACAATCCAGACATTACTTTCCACTTCACCAACGAAGTCAATAAATAAAAAACAAACGAATTCAATTCGTCAAACATCATTTATGAAGTCAAAAACTTTAAAGCAGTACAAGGTCAATATCATCACATTAGGTTGTAGTAAAAACTTAGTGGATAGTGAAATGCTAAGTGGTCAATTGGTGGCCAATGACATTGATGTAGTGCACGAAAATAAAAAGTTAGACCATAATATTGTGGTGGTGAATACTTGTGGCTTTATTGACAAAGCAAAGGAAGAAAGTGTGAACACGATTTTAGACCAAGTGGCTTTAAAAAATAAAGGCAAATTAGATAAGGTATATGTGACAGGTTGTTTGAGCGAAAGATACAGAGGCGACTTAGCTGCAGAAATACCAGAAGTAGATGCTTGGTTTGGCACTATGGAATTGCCTTTGATCTTGAATCAATTGAATGCAGATTATAAAGCAGAACTTTTAGGAGAGCGTTTATTAAGTACACCTCAGCATTATGCTTATTTAAAAATTAGTGAAGGTTGTAACCGTACCTGTTCTTTTTGTGCGATTCCTTTAATGCGAGGACAGCACGTAAGTAAAACCATCGAGCAATTGGTGGATGAGGCTAAAGGCTTAGTTAAGAAAGGGGTGAAAGAATTGATGTTGATTGCTCAGGAATTAACTTATTACGGATTGGATATTTATAAAGAGCGTGCCTTGCCTAAATTATTACATGCCTTAGCCGATGTAGAAGGTGTGGAGTGGATCCGTTTACACTATGCGTATCCTTCTAAGTTTCCTTTAGACATTTTAGATGCGATGCGTGAGCGTGATAATATTTGTAACTACATTGATATTCCTTTGCAACATGCTAGCAATAATATGCTAAAAGCGATGCGTCGTAATATTACCAGAGAGGAGATGACCGAATTGATTTATGAAATCAGAAAGCGTGTGCCAGGTATCGCCATTCGTACCACTTTGATTGCAGGCTTCCCTGGAGAAACATTGGAAGATATTGAAGAACTAAAGGCCTTTTTACAATTGCATAAATTTGATCGCGTGGGCATCTTTACCTATAGCCATGAAGAAAATACAAGTGCCCATGACTTAGTAGACGATGTGCCTGCGGAAGAAAAACAACGTCGTGCCGAAGAGATCATGGAAGTGCAACAGGAAATTAGCCTCGAGATCAATCAGTCTAAGGAAGGGCAGATATTAAAAGTATTGGTCGATAAAAAAGAAGCAGGACGTTATTTAGGCCGCACAGAATTTGACAGTGTGGAAGTAGACAACGAAGTGGTGATCAATACCAATAAAAGATTGAAGCCAGGTGATTTTGTAATGGTGAAGATTACGAAAGCGTACGACTATGATTTAGAGGGCGAGTTAGTTGACTAGTATAAGCAGCCACAGTTGCGGTGCTAGCTACAAAATACCCCATTAAGATATAGCTACTGGCGCCAAAATAGTTTTGTAGTCCAAACCATCCTCCATAATAAAGGATGCCTCCAACACAAATCATATTTTTTACAACCTCATAGATCAATGCCCTTGGATTGCGGTCCATGAATTCAGTTAAGGCATACACTTGCGCAAAAATAAATAAGCCATAGTACATCATATTGGTTAGTCCAATACTAGCTACATTGCCAAACAAATAACTTACAATTAACAGCAAGCAAAATAGTTGAATCCATAAATAGATCATCATACCCTTGGGAGCAGGGGTATTGTATTTTTCAAAATGGTACACATCTTCGATTTTATAGACAGGATATTTTTCAACCACATCAGCTGGTCTCCATCCAAGAGGCATCAACCAAACGCGTAATTTATCTTTCCAACTTTTTGTATGCCAAGCATCTTGCATTAATAACCATAGATGCATGAAATTAATTTTGATGGGATTCCAAGTACGCACTGGTCTTGTTACACCATATACAGCAGGGATGGCAGGGCTTTCCTCTTGGAATGTGCCAAACATACGATCCCAGAAAATAAATATCTGACCGTAATTCTTATCTAAGTATTCTGGGTTAATGGCATGGTGCACACGATGATGTGCTGGTGTCACAATGATGTATTCAAGCCAGCCCATTTTATGGATATGTTGTGTATGGTACCAGAACTGTGCAAATAAATGCAAAGGTGCTACGACCGCAATCACTTGTTGTGGTACACCAAATAAAGCAGCAGGGATTAATAGAAAAGCATAAATCCTAAAATATACAGAGATGCTTTGTCTCAATGCACAGGCTAAATTAAATTCTTCACTACTATGGTGTACAATGTGGTTGTTCCAGAAAAAGTTTACGGTATGCGCTAAACGGTGCACCCAATAGCCAGCAAAATCTAAAGCCAAAAATGCAATCACATATAATAACCAGCTGGACTGTACTTGATAAATCGTAAGGTTTTCCACCAACCAACTATAACTAATAATAGCAAGGCTAAGTCCCAAAACATCCTTTGTCGAATTGGTCACCCCCGAGCTTAAACTAGAGATCATGTCCATGGTTCTAACAGTATCATTGCCCTTGCGCCAGCCGTACCATTTTTCCAATAGAACCAAAAGCAGAAATAGGGGCATAGCAATAATCAGAATCTTACCGTAGGTTTCCATAGGGGCTTGTTTTAGCGTGCAATCTTTTGCCCTATAAAAGTATTATTTTTCTTTCAATATCGAATAAAATGCCTTTATCAATGCATTTTTCCCGAAATTTGCCCACGATGTCTCAAAGCAGTATGCATATCCCATTTAGTTCAACCCATGTATTCTCTAAACTAATCAATGATTACATAGAGGGCAAAGGCACAGCGCTTGATTTTGTGCAGTACGCGCCTAATCTAGAAGGTTATCGTGCGGCGATCGAAGGCCGAAAAAAACATCCAATCAATCGTGGTTTATTGTTTGATGTATTGACAAAACAATATGCTAATCTTCCACAAGAAAATGCGGTCAACAATCAAATAGCTTTATTGAAAAAGGACAATACATTTGTTGTGACTACTGCGCATCAGCCTAATTTATTTACAGGGCCATTGTATTTTTTTTACAAAATCATTCATTCGATTCAATTAGCTGCTAGTTTAAAGGCAGCATTCCCTGAATGCAATTTTGTGCCAGTCTATTATATGGGTTCCGAAGATGCCGACTTGGACGAAGTAGGTTCCTTTAATTTAGATCAAACAAAATGCCAATGGGTAACCAAACAATCTGGTGCCATTGGAAGGATGCAGGTAGATGATGCTTTATTAATTTTATTAAAACAATTAGAAAGCTATTGGACAATTTTACCTCAAGGTCAAAAAGCATTGGAGATTTTAAAAGAGGCCTATCAGAAAGGCAAAACAATTAGTGAAGCTACTTTGTCTTTTGTACATGCATTTTTTGGAGCAAAAGGATTATTGGTTTTACAGCCAGATGATGCTGCACTTAAAGCAGCATTCATTCCTGTGATGGAAAAAGAATTATTGACCGGATTTTCTCATCAAGCGATACAACCAACCATTGCTGCTTTATCAAAAGACTACCATGTGCAATCTGAGGGCCGTTCTATTAATTTATTTTATTTAAAAGACAATTTAAGAGCAAGGATCGAAAAGCAAGGCGATCAATATATAGTAGTAGATAGTGCTATACAGTTTACAGAAGCCGAAATCATTGCAGAACTGAATCAATATCCAGAAAGGTTTAGCCCGAATGTGATTTTAAGAGGGGTGTTTCAAGAAACCATTTTACCAGGTGTTGTTTTTGTGGGTGGAGGAGGAGAGTTGGCTTATTGGATGGAATTGAAAAATGTATTTCAAGCAGTTGGGGTGCATTATCCTTTATTGCAATTAAGAAATTCTTTTTTACTGATGTCTCAAAAGCAAGCGGAGCAATGGTCTGCTATGCAGTTTGAGGAACAAGACTTATTTAAGCCTATCCTTGAATTAGAAATTGCTTATGTAAAAAAACATACCAATACAAAATTGGATTTGCAGGATCAATTGAACCAGCTATCTAGTTTATATACAAATATCAAAAATCAAGTGGTACAAGTGGATGCTTCATTAGGGTCGCATACCGAAAATTTAGCAAAACAAGCCAATGCGAAATTAGTAGCTCTAGAAAAGAAAATGCTGCGTGCCGAAAGACGCAAACAAGCGGTGGACATTCAAAGAATACATCGAATTAAAAAAGAGTTGTTCCCTCAAGATAATTTACAAGAACGTGAAGCGCATTTTTCTCAATGGGTAGGTCAATATGACTTAAGCTGGATCGATACCATTATGGAACATTCTAAAGGATTAGCATCTAGATTTAGAATAGTTACATTTAAATAATCAAGGGGGTTATTTAAAATTTTGATTTAAAAGTCTAAGTAAATTAATGCTAACTTTTTTAAGCGTCAAATTGATTCTCCCAATTAGATTTCAAATTGCTTACTTTTCCCAATACTTCCGATTCCATTTTTGATTTATAATCGTCCATTGCCAATGCAATCGTTTCGTTATGTGTACCAATAATTTGCGCGGCTAATAAACCTGCATTTTTAGCACCATTTAATGCAACAGTTGCAACGGGAACGCCTCCTGGCATTTGTAAAATGGATAAAATACTATCCCATCCATCTGCAGAGTTAGTTGATTTGATAGGTACTCCAATTACAGGCAAACTAGTTAAGGAGGCCACCATGCCTGGCAAATGTGCAGCGCCACCAGCACCAGCTATAATTACTTGTAATCCTCTGCCTCGAGCAGTCTTGGCATATTCCACCATACGATCTGGTGTGCGATGTGCCGAAACCACCGTTAATTCAAAAGGAATATTGAAAGATTTTAAAATATCTGCAGCAGCCTGCATGATAGGTAAATCGCTATCGCTTCCCATTATTATACCAACTTGTGCAGGTGTAGACATAATTGAATTTTGATGCAAGTTAATTAAATTTATTTTACGACACTAAGTCAAATCTTATTTGCTTGAATCTATTGGTTTAGAGCGCGTTTATAGAGTTGGATCGTGTTTTCAAGTCCAAGGTATAAAGCATCACTGATGAGGGCATGCCCAATGCTTACTTCGTCAATACTTGGAATGGATTGTATTAAATATGGCAGGTTGTATCTGTCTAAATCATGCCCTGCGTTAATGCCTAGTCCTAATTTTTTTGCTAGGGCTGCAGCGCTAATATATGGTGCAATCGCAATTTCTTTATTCCCCGCAGCAAATTGGTTCGCATACATTTCGGTATATAATTCTATTCTGTCAGTTCCACTTGTAGCAGCGGCTTCTACCATTTTTTCATTCGGATCTACAAAAATAGATACGCGTATGCCTGCTTTTTTAAACACCGCAATGATCTCTTTTAAATAAGCTTGTTCTGCAATGGTATCCCAACCATGGTCGCTGGTTAATTGTCCCAATGTATCGGGTACAAGGGTCACTTGATGCGGTTTGTTGGCCAAAACAAGGTCTACAAATTTTTGCTCTTTGGGATTGCCCTCGATGTTGAACTCTGTATGGATATTTTGCTTTAAATCATAAACGTCTTGGTAACGAATATGTCGTTCGTCAGGTCTTGGATGCACCGTAATCCCTTCTGCGCCAAAACGCTCACAATCCAAGGCTACTTTTAATAGGTCGGGATTATTGCCTCCACGACTATTTCTTAACGTAGCGATCTTATTTATGTTTACACTTAAACGAGTCATGAGCAAATTTAAGTTAATTTTGCATCTTAATTATCACCTGATGGCTTATTCTAATTTAGAAGCTTGTTTATTGGATTTAGAGCGCAATGGGCAGTTGCTCCGTATTAAAGAAGAAGTAGATCCTCATCTGGAAATGGCGGCAATCCATTTGCGTATTCATGAACAAAAAGGGCCAGCCATCTTATTTGAAAAAGTGAAGGGTTCAAAGTTCAGAGCGGCATCCAATATTTTTGGCACATTAGAAAGAAGTGAATTTATTTTTAGGGATACTTTGCCTCAGGTGAAAAAATTAATTGAAATAAAAATTGATCCTGTCGCTGCAATAAAAAATCCTTTGGCTGCATTAAGTGCATTGCCTGCAGCTATCAATGCATTGCCGAAAAAAAATCCAATTAGTCAACCAGTTACTTACGAAGAAATAAAAATTAGTGATTTGCCATTGATCAAACATTGGTCTATGGATGGAGGCGCATATGTTACTTTGCCACAAGTATATACCGAAGACGCAGACAAGCCAGGTATTGCCAATAGTAATTTGGGGATGTACAGAATTCAATTAACGGGCAACGAGTACGTGCTAGATAAAGAAATAGGATTGCATTATCAATTGCATAGAGGCATTGGTGTACACCAAACAAAAGCCAACAAAAAAGGCATGCCTTTGAAAGTAAGTTGTTTTGTAGGTGGACCACCTGCGCATAGCGTTGCTGCTGTGATGCCATTGCCAGAAGGATTAAGTGAAATGAATTTCGCAGGTGTACTTGCGGGAAAAAGATTTGGATATACGTATAAAGACGGATTTTGTTTGAGTACAGATGCAGACTTCGTAATCACAGGAGAAGTATTCCCAGGAGAGAATAAACCAGAAGGACCTTTTGGAGATCATTTAGGCTATTATAGTCTTGAACATAGTTTTCCATTAATGCGTGTACATAAAGTGTATGCACGTAAGAATGCCATCTGGGCCTTCACTGTGGTGGGTAGACCTCCACAAGAGGATACTAGTTTTGGACAATTGATTCATGCGATGACCGGTGCTGCAGTATCCAATGAAATTCCAGGATTGAAAGAAGTCCATGCAGTAGATGCGGCAGGCGTACATCCTTTATTATTAGCGATTGGTAGTGAAAGATATACACCGTATTTAACGACCAAACAACCAGCAGAAATTTTAACCATTGCCAATCATATTTTAGGTACTGGTCAATTGAGTTTAGCCAAATTTGTATTCATCACTGCAGACGACACCAATCAATTATCAACTCATCATGTGCAGGCTTATTTTGAATATATTTTGTCAAGATTAGATCTTGGAAATGATATTCATTTTTACACTAAAACCACCATGGATACTTTAGATTATTCTGGGGAAGGTTTAAATGCAGGATCAAAAGTGGTGATTGCTGCCTATGGCGATGTAAAAAGAAATTTAGCAACCACTATTCCAACTAGATTATTGGATTTGAATATGGATGCAAGCCTAGTCATGCCAGGAGTGATTGCAGTCAACGCATCTGCCTATACAACAACAGCTTTACAAAGTGCATTAATAGGGCAGGGAGAAGCGCTATTAGCACAAGAAGGCGTGGTGTTCATTATTAGAACCGAAGATCCAAGATGGATGGCGAGCGATCTCAATAATTTTTTATGGGCTGCATTTACAAGAACCAATCCTTCGCATGATATAGAAGCAATTGATGCATTTACAGTGAATAAACATTGGGGCGCAAAAGGTCCATTGGTTTTTGATGCGACTATCAAGCCACATCATGCGCCACCAGTATTGAAAGACGCAGCAGTCGAAAAAAGGGTAGATGCAATTTTAGAAAAGTACGGGTATTAAATCTAAGAAATTTTCAATGAAGTAATTAGCTTATAATACTAAATTATTAAGCTGCAACTTCAATCCAGGTATGGTCTGCTAGTAATTTAACTGTAGCAATAAATTGCGCGAAAGGACCTGCGCCACCGCCCCATTCATGCGGCGCCACCATCGACAAGACATGCGATCCATCTTGCTTTTCATACACATGGTACACTTGACCTATTTGTGGTTTGAAAGTAATTTTTGCTTCGTAAATCATCATGCTCAATTCTTTTCTTTTTCGAATTTCCTGAGCTTGTCTTGCAAGTAATTCTATTTGCTCTTTAATTTGATTGAGCTGCATATTGGTTTGATCCTCCATAGCAGAAAGCGCTTTGTGTTTAATCATCCCTTCTTTAGTAGGACGAATGGCCACACTTCCAGCAGAAGATGCGTAGGGTAATACACTTAATTGCTTATGGTATACTTCGATGTTTTTGAAAGGCGTTTGATCTTCCTTGAAACCTTCTTGCGTTACTTTTAAAAAACCGTTCGCCAAAATTTCATGCACTACTTTAAGACTTAGTGTATCCTCCTTATAAAAATGCACTGTTAAACAAGAAGCATTGTTGATTTCTGCGCTAATGGTATTGGCTAATTCAGTATTGTCAAATGCCATGGGTTGACCATTGGGATTCACTTGGTATTGTGCATAAAATGCATCGTTTTCTAAGTTGACCCAATTGTGGCTAAAACTCAATAAATGTCCATTAGAAACAGTCTCAATTTTGTAATTACCCGATTTTGGAACTGTCTGGTATTCGAAATCACATTTCTCTGGAAATAACTGCCAACTCGCTAAAAAATTATATGCTTGAACCATACATAAAATAACAATTTTCGACCTAAATGGTTGAGTAAATAGGGCTAAAAATTAGTTTATTTCAACATAATTTGGCTTCTCAACGATATTTGAATTGTACTTGTACCTGAGGTTGGTAATAAGACTAAAATTCCAGGGGCTTAGCTGTCGATTTGTTCTTGGAAAATAGCATCCTTTTAGTTCGATGGTCCCAAAAACAAGGTTCTCGTTTCTAACCCTCATGCCAGAACCAATGGCTGTATAGATATCTCCTTTTAAGATGGGATCACCCATGGTTCGGATATAGGTAATATTGCCAAATACAAATGGGGCAGATTTAAAGCCCCAGAATGCACGGTTATTGTAAATCACCGATTCCCAGTTACCAGAAATTCTTGTACCACCTTTAATTTGTTCTCTATTCAATTGAGGAATACCATAAATACTATTGATTCTTAGTGCTTCATTGTATTTATTTTTTAAGGTTTGTGTAAAACTAAAATTTAAAATTTGTCTATACCCATAACCATTATTGAGGTATTTTAATTTACTAAATTGTTCTAGGCTTACTAAGAATCTAAAGTCTTGTAAAGCTTTATCCATATAACTACTTGCTAAATTTGTAATGATATGCGTATAGTTGTCTTTTTTTGAAAGTTTAAATTGTTCAAACTTAAATCCTAAATAGGGCGCTTTGTCCCCTTCGATAGTATACCTGCCGGTTGTCCATGTCAAGGATCGACCAATTGGCAAATCCTCATACCTTCCTAAGCCATATAAATACCTTGTTCGATAAACGGATTGTCTAACAAGGGTATAGGATAAAAAATCTGCTTTTAGATTTTGGTAGTTCCTGTCTAATTGTAATAAATAGTCAATGGGTCTTTCTTTAAAGCTATTTTCAAGATGCCTATATTGTATAAACTGTCTATCCTCATTTATTTTGATAAGCTTTTTTTTCTTAGTCAGTTGGTATCCAACCCAAATATCTTTATGCTTTAAATTATAATTTAAATGCTGGTTAAAAATAGCATCACATTTGCCTGGAAATACATTTTCATTCACAGTTTCCAAGTATTCTAATCCACCAAGCCATTTGCTATTGGGGTGGAGGATGGGTCTTTTCACACTGATATAATTTTTTCTGGCAGATAAAACATTATTGGCTAGGTTATTGCCAAATTGGTTCATGCCAGCATTCACCGAAATGAATGTCCCTAAAATATTACTCAATCCAAAATCATATCCCCATCCCGATTTCGGGTTCCTTTTGTTTTCAAAATTTTGAACAACTTGAACACTATTCCCGCTGCCTAAAAAATTGATATTATTCAGCTTTGCGGCATAGGCATCTTTATTGTTAATAAGTACTTCTCCTCCGTAGGAAAATAGATCTTTAGTCACCACAATGATATCAACCTGGTTGGTATCATAAGGAGTCATCATTGCCATGATTTTAGCATCTTGTATATAACTTAAGTCTCTCAGCCATTTTTCGTTATACGCTATGATAGAAGGGTCGAACAAATCCCATTCTTTAAAAAATATATTCTCTTTAATAGCCCTGCTTTTGGAGTTGGATTGTAGCTTATTACCAAGTTTAGAAAAAATATCTTTTAAGTTTGATTCCCTTGAATCAATACTTGTTAAGAAATTATGTTGTTCAATGGTGATGCTATTGATTCTTTTTCCTGCATAGGATTTGAGGGTAGCAATATTATTGAATAAATAGATCCTATTACTATCTGTCATAGATAAGGACTTGCCTGTGATGGCATTCTTTACCTTGTCAATTAATTTCGTTTGCGCAAAAATAGTTGGGGCAAAAATGATTTGCCAAAAAAGGTTGCATACAATCAATAAGGCGATCCCTTTTTTATACATTTTTGTTTACAAGACTTTAACAGCTCTTTGCTTTAGGGAACTCATTGGAATATTCAATAGCTTACCAATTGGTTTGCCATTTTGGTAACTGATTACTCTCATTACAGTTACATCTTCTGGAATGGATACAGGCCCACTATAATGATTGCTGTAATTGTCTGGCATAGACTCGTCTATCGTGTAATAAAAATCTAATCCAGCGACTTCGCCTTCCATATTTGCAAAGTATTCTCCTTTTGTATTTAAAGTGGTTGTCACAATAGGGTCATAGATGCTTTTTGCATATTTAATTTTAAGGGTATCTAATATAGCAAAATGACCTTCTACTTTTTTAGCAAACTTGTTCCAATCTTTAGATGATTTTGGAGACCATGCTACTTCTGCAATGGCCATTAATCTTGGCCATGCCATGTATTCCAAATTTCTAATATTTTGTAATTGCTCGCTCCATAAATTACCTTGGTTACCCAAAATATATTTTTCATCTACGCCCTCTGGCACTGGTTCAAAACTATATGTCTTCTTCATTCTTAATCCAGCATAGACTGCGCCTTCAGCAGTGGCTTCGCCTTGATAATAGTCCAAGTAATTATGTGAACTAGGACTCATCACTACAGGATGTTTTTGCTTTGCTGCTTCTGCACCACCTTTGATGCCTCTCCAGCTCATCACTGCTGCTTCTGGTGCCAATCCGCCTTCTAGTATTTCATCCCATCCCATTAATTTTTTTCCTTTGGACTGCATGATCTTTTCTACACGACGTACAAAATAGCTTTGCACCTCGTCTTGGTTCTTCAAATTTTCTTTTAGCATCAAAGCTTTAACGTCTTCGCTTTTTTCCCAATTGTTTTTTGCAGTTTCATCGCCACCCATATGCATGTATTCAAAAGGAAATAGGGTAGCCAACTCGCCAAAAATGATGTCTAATTTTTCGTAGACTTCTTTTTTAGATGGATCCAAGTTATTATCAATTTTTGCAGTGATATGTCCATTCATGCCAGACCAATCAATAAAATCATCTCCGGCATTCACTTGATAAGGATAATTTGGAGTCGTGCTAAGTTGAGGGTAGGCTGCTAAAAAAGCCATACTATGTCCAGGGACATCAATCTCTGGCATGATCTCGATGTTCTTTGTTTTTGCATAAGCCACTAATTCTTTAATATCTTCCTGCGTGTAAAATCCGCCATAGGTTTTTGGTTCTTCTAAAGCTGGCTTAGTAATATTATGCCATTTGCCAATTCGATTCACTCTCCACGCGCCAACTTCTGTTAATTTTGGTAAGGCTTTAATTTCAACCCTCCATCCATTGTCGTCGGTTAAATGAAAATGCAATCTGTTTAATTTATACATCGCCATTTCATCCATCATCTTTTTCACTTCTGCCACTGTAAAAAAATGTCGGCTTACATCCATCATAAATCCTCTCCATTCGAATCTTGGGACATCACTGATTTGAACATAGGGGATTGCCCAGTTAATTTGTTTGTCTATTTGATTGCCGTAAATAGCTGGTGGACATAATTGCAAAATACTTTGCCATGCATACAAGGCACCTGCATAAGTTTGTGCTTTTACATGAATGCCTTTTTCGTTCACTATTAATTGATAGCCCTCTTTACCTAAAATATTATCTTGGACTTGCTCAAAACGGATGGTGGCATTTTTCTGATTTGAAAGGACTGCTTTTTTCCCAGTCACTGCATTCAACCTTGTATGAATTGATTTACCGATCTCTTCAAATGCAGTAGATACTTGTATAGAAATTGCATTGGGTAATTTGAAACTGCCATTGCCAATTTGTAGGGCACTAGGTTCTGGAATAAGCTGAACTTGTTGTGCTTGGATGCTGCATGTGGTCAATGCGGCTATTAAAAAGAGGCTGATTTTTTTGAATGTCATAATCATGATTTTTTCGTTCCTTAAAGGTACTGAAAATAAAAAACCCATGCTGATAAAATCAACATGGGCAATTAGGGGGAAATTGTTATTTCTTTTGTCTTAAAGACTAGTATCTGTAAGCATCAGACTTAAATGGACCTGCTTTAGGTATACCTAAATAAGCTGCTTGCTCTTCTGTTAGTTCATCTAATTGAGCACCTACTTTAGCTAAGTGTAAACGTGCTACCTTCTCATCTAAATGCTTAGGCAATACATACACTTTGTTTTCGTAGTTCTTATGGTTCATCCATAATTCAATTTGCGCTAATGTTTGGTTAGAGAAAGAGTTACTCATCACAAATGATGGGTGACCAGTTGCACAACCTAAATTCACTAAACGTCCTTCTGCTAAAACGATCACATCTTTACCATCGATATTGTATAAATCAACTTGTGGTTTGATGGTATCTTTTGTATGACCATAATTTTGATTCAACCAAGCCATATCAATTTCAATATCAAAGTGACCAATATTACATACAATCGCTTTATCCTTCATCACTCTAAAATGCTTTTCGTTGATCAAGTCGCGACAACCAGATGCAGTCACAATAATGTCTGCTTCTTTCACCGCATCAATCATACGCTTCACTTCAAAACCATCCATTGCAGCTTGTAATGCACAAATTGGATCAATCTCAGTTACAATCACGCGACAACCGGCGCCACGTAAAGAAGCTGCAGAACCTTTTCCTACGTCACCGTAAGAACCTACTACTGCAACCTTACCAGCCATCATTACATCAGTTGCACGACGAATCGCATCCACCAATGATTCTTGACAACCATATTTATTATCGAACTTAGATTTTGTAACTGAATCGTTTACATTGATTGCAGGCATTGGTAAAGTACCTTTCGCCATACGCTCATATAAACGGTGTACACCTGTTGTAGTCTCTTCACTTAAACCTTTGATACCAGCTACAAACTGAGGGTACTTATCTAATACCATGTTCGTTAAATCACCACCGTCATCCAAGATCATATTTAAAGGACGATCTTCACCGCCAAAAAATAATGTTTGCTCAATACACCAGTCACCTTCTTCGATAGATTGACCTTTCCAAGCAAATACACCCACACCTGTTGCAGCTATCGCAGCAGCAGCTTGGTCTTGTGTAGAGAAGATATTACAAGAACTCCACTTTACTTCTGCACCTAAAGCAGTTAAAGTTTCAATCAATACAGCTGTTTGGATGGTCATGTGTAAACAACCAGCAATACGTGCACCTTTTAATGGTTGGCTAGGACCATATTCTTCACGAATACTCATCAAACCTGGCATTTCTGCTTCGGCTAAACGAATCTCTTTACGTCCCCAATCTGCTAGGGAAATATCTGCTACTTTATAAGGTAGGCTAAAATCGATGTTTTGTAAACCTGACATATTTAATAATTTAGAGTGTAATGGTAGTTTTGTAGGATAAAATGACAAAATATTTGATATTTTTAGGATATTCGGCTAATTTATTCTATTTTTATGATGATTTATGCTAAAATAATATGAAAAATACAGCTCCATTAGTAGATTCGGCTATTCCACAACAATCTATCTCTTTAGACGAGAAGGATTTAGCCATTTTACGCCTATTGCAAGAGAATGCGAGGATCACGGTAAAAGAAATTGCAGATCAAATTCATTTGAGCACCACACCCGTGCATGAGCGAATTAAAAGGCTAGAAGCAGGTGGGGTCATTAAGCAATATGCCACTTTAATTGATGGGACAAAAGTAAAAAAGGGGTTGATGGTCATTTGTTATGTGTCTCTAAATCAGCACAGTAAACAGTCAGGTGGGCAGTTTATTAAGCTTATCAATGCCCTGCCTGATGTGGTAGAATGTTACAGTATTTCAGGGGAATTTGACTTTATGCTCAAGATTGTCACTGAGGATATGAACAGTTATTACAATTTTCACGTCAACAAATTAAGCCAGGCCGACAATATAAGCCAGGTACAAAGCGTTTTTATAATGGGTGTCGTTAAACAAACCCATTTAATAGTATAATCAGCATCACTTATGAAACACTTCATTATGAAATATAATAAGTATCTAGGTATGGGGGTCATCCTATTCATTGTACTGGGGTCTATTTATTGTTTAAGACCAGGGCACAAAGCTATTGTAATGCAATATCCTTTTGTTTTAAAATCAATGCAGGTCGTTACTTTAAGTACCTATAAAGCAGATACTGCTGAAACAGATAGTACACCTTTAGTTACGGCGAGTGGTTTTAAATTAGATAGTTTGAATCCAAAAAAACATAGAGTGATTGCCATTAGTAGAGATTTAAAAGCATTATTTGCTTTCGGTGATAAAGTAATTTTAACCAATGCCGGAAAGTTCAATGGCGTTTGGTTTATTCATGATGTAATGAATAAAAGGTATAAGAACAAGATTGATATTCTAATCAATCCAAGCGACCGCCAACTAAGTTTGAAAGGTGTGTTGATTTCTAAGATTTAAATATTTATTTTTCTTAGAAGCTTAATCGCATGACGTAGTCGTCCATAAAAAAGCCATTGCCAATATCGAATTTAAATTCTGATTCTTTTATAAATCCATGCTTTAAATAAAAGGTATACGCTGTATTTAATTTGTTCACTTGTAAGAATATCGAACTAGAGCCTGCTGACTTGGCAACCTCTATGCATTTATTTAATAATGCTTTACCAGCGCCAGTGCCTTGTGCAGTGGGTAGGACATACAATTTATTGAGTTTGTGCGCTTTTGATCCTGCGACTTTTTCGGTGCTATTATTTTTTCCTTCTTCTTTTTCATCATCGGGACTCACAGAACAAAAGCCTACAGCTTCCAATTGCCCATCTTCTTTATTAATGCTGGCTATATAAAATGCGCAACCCGTATGCATTTGTTTTTCTAGTGATGCATCGCTGTACATCCAGTCCAACATAAAATTGATTTGCTCCTGAGAAATGATATGCCCATAAGTACTTGGCCAGGTGCGCTCAGATACAGATCTGATAAAAGCCCTGTCATTCAATCCAGCAGGTGTTATTTGAATTTCGGTCATTAGATTTTTTGACTTTTCTGTTTTTAACTATCCTTATTTATTGTACTGAGTCTATTTGGTATAGTAAAATTAATTACTGAAAAATGATTTAACCTAGTTGCGCTAAACTTTCTTCAATGGTTTGGATTCTAGCTAAAGCATCGGCTTTCTTTTTTTGTTCAATCGCAATCACTTCTGGTTTTGCATTTTGAACAAATTTCTCGTTCGCCAATTTCTTTTCAACACTTTCTAAGAATCCTTTTTGGTGTGCTAAATCTTTTAATAAATTTTCTTTTAGGCCTACCGTATCAATTGCTTGATCTGCTACTAAATAAAATTTATCTTTTTCTAAAGCTACCACAATGCTTGATCCAATTGGTGCATTGGTATATGCGACAGTTTTAGCATTGACTTGCTTTGCTAAAATATTTTGTATCGTTTGGTAGGCAGTATTGTTTTCGGATTGAATATGTACATCAATCGCGTCCTTAGGTTTAATTTGATTTTTATTTCTAGCATCTCGTAAAGTAGAAATCACATTCTTTAATAACACCCCAGCATGCAATACTGATTCATCAACTTTACCAATTGGAGCCAATTCCTGCACACATAGATCCTGTGTTTGGGTTTTAAGCAAATGGTGAATCTCTTCCGTAATGAATGGCATAAACGGATGCAATAATTGTAGCAAGTCATCGTAAAATGCAATACTCTTTTCAAATACTTTCGCATGGATAGGTTGTTCAAAGCCTGGCTTGATCCACTCAAGGTACCAGCTGCAATAATCATCCCATATCAATCCGTATATCGTTTTCAACGCTTCACTTAATCGGAATGTTTTAAGCATTTCGTCTACCTCTAATTGCGTTGCACTTAGTTTTGCTTGGAACCAATCCATCGCGAATGCTGCATCCTCAGGGATAGGACCTTCATTGCTTTGACGAGGCTCCCACATCTTTAATAGTTTGGTTGCGTTCCAAAGTTTGCTATTGAAGTTTCTTCCTTGCTCTAAAGTAGACTCATCAAATAACAAATCATTTCCAGCAGGAGAGGCAATCATGATACCAAAGCGCACTGCATCTGCACCATATTGATCTATCAATCCTAGTAGGTCTGGGGAATTGCCCAAACTCTTACTCATTTTTCTGCCTTGCTTGTCACGCACAATACCTGTAAAGTACACATCCTTAAATGGAATCTTGCCCATGTATTCTTCTCCAGCCATGATCATCCTTGCAACCCAGAAGAAAATAATTTCTGGCGCAGTTACCAAAGTGCTAGTAGGGTAGTAATAATTAATTTCTGCATTGTTTGGATTGGACATGCCTTTAAATACTTCGATTGGCCATAACCAACTACTAAACCATGTATCTAAACAATCTGCGTCTTGATATAATGCTTTACCAACTGTTTCTGGGAAACTGGCGTGTACTTTTTCTAAGCTTGCTTCTACATATACATTGCCTTCTTGGTCATACCATGCTGGTATTCTATGGCCCCACCATAATTGTCTACTAATACACCAGTCTTTAATGTTCTCCATCCAATGACGGTACACATTTTTAAATTTAGCAGGATGAAAATGAATTTCATCCGACATCACTTTCTCCAATGCTGGTGCAGCTAATTGCTTCATATCCACCCACCACTGCAAACTCAATCTTGGTTCCACAATGGCGTCTGTTCTTTCACTAAAACCAACTTGGTTCACATAGTCTTCTATCTTCACTAAATTACCCGATGCTTCTAAATCTGTGGCAATGATTTTTCGAACTTCTATTCTGTCTTTTCCAATATACATTGGTGCAGCTTCATTCATTGTGCCATCCTCATTCAAAGTTTCTATGACTTCTAAACCATGTTTTTGTCCTAGGTTAAAATCATTGATATCATGCGCTGGTGTTACTTTTAAAGCACCAGTTCCAAATTCGATTTCGATATAGTCATCTGCAATAATAGGGATGCGTCTGTTGATCATTGGTACAAATGCGTGCTTGCCAATTAAATGTGTATACCTTGGATCTTTAGGGTGCACACAAATTGCAGTATCGCCAAAAATAGTTTCAGGACGCACAGTGGCGATGGTAATAAATTCATTGCCAGGTAGATCTAATTGATACCTGATATGGTACATCTTTCCGTTGACTTCTTTATGGATTACTTCTTCATCACTCAATGCAGTCTTTGCCTTCACATCCCAGTTGAT